>MGTJ01000177.1 GCA_001799395.1 Desulfobacterales bacterium RIFOXYA12_FULL_46_15
TCATCATGATGGTTTTGTTGTCATGGGGCGGATTGGCTAAGGAATAGGCCCTGAAACCCGGTTTGATACCCCTTGCCGTAAGTTCTAAGAGATTGTATTTTTTCCACTCACTGACGAACCGGCTGTCAATATGAAAATCTTTAAAGGTCAGGACATATTCGGGCACATCAATCTGAAAATAGGCACCGGCCTTGAAATCAATGGGTGTTTCCGGTTTCAGGACAAGCTCTTTGATAAAGGTGGCCACGTTCTGGTTGGAAATGACTGCTGCATTGACTTTCCTGATGCCGAAGATGGATTCCGGGAGTTTGATCTTAAGATTGTCTTTGACCTTGAGCTGGCAGGACAGACGTTTTCCGGCAAGCTTGTCTTTCCGGGACAGGTGGGCCAATTCCGTGGGCAGGATGCTTCCGCCGCCTTCAATGATTTCACATTTGCACATGCCGCAGGACCCTGATCCGCCGCAGGCTGAGGGAAGAAAAATATTTTCCCTGGACAGGGCCGTCAGAAGCGGCGGGTTGCCGGTAATGGTCAGGGCTTTATCCTTGTTGTCATTGATGATGATTTTAAATTCACTCTTGCCGGATACTTTTGATTCGACAAAGAGCAGGACTATGACCAGGGTGAGGATCACGCCTGAGAAAATCAATATGCTGAGCAGATAGATCACTTTTTATTCTCCCCTGTTAAAGTGTAATCCCTGAAAACATCATGAAGGTCATGGCCATAAGCCCGGCGATGATCATGGTAATGCCGAAGCCTTGCAGCCCCTTGGGCACATCCGAATATTTGATCTTGTTCCGGATGGCGGCCATGGATACAATGGCCAGCATCCAGCCGGTTCCGGACCCGGTTCCATATACAATGGATTCCATAAAGGTATAATTTCTTTCCACCATAAAGAGAGCAGTTCCAAGAATGGCACAATTGACGGCGATCAGGGGCAAAAAGACGCCCAGGGTGGTATAGAGCAGGGGCAGATATTTGTCGATGACCATTTCAATGGCCTGGACAATGGCGGCAATGACGGCGATAAAGGTGATAAAGGTTAAAAAGCTTAAATCAAAATCTGGGAAACCTGCCCAGGCAAGGGCCCCGGGCGCCAGGAGCCCATGATATATCACCCAGTTGACCGGGCTTGTGACAGCCAGGACAAAGATGACGGCAAATCCGAGTCCTGTGGCGGTCTCGATGTTTTTAGACACGGCAATAAAGGAACACATACCCAGGAAATAGGCCAGAAGGATATTGCCGATGAATACGGAATTGATGAACAGACTGATGAGATCGCCCATATGATCTACCTTTCTTCCTTTGATATACCGGGCAGGCTGTTTTTGAGCCAGACCAGGAGTCCGATGACAAAAAATGCGCCGGGTGCAAGGACCATAAGGCCCATATTCTGGTACCCGGCATCAAGGGCAAATTGCGGGATAATATTGAACCCTAGAAATTTACCCGACCCCAGGAATTCTCTTATGAGTGCCACTATGACCAGGACCAGGGTGTAGCCAAGGCCGTTCCCGATCCCGTCGAAAAATGAATCCAGGGGTTTGTTGGCCAGGGCAAAGGCTTCAGCCCTTCCCATGACAATGCAGTTGGTAATAATGAGCCCTACAAAAATGGACAACTGTTTGGAGATGTCATACAGGAAAGCTTTCAGGATCTGGTCCGTGGCAATGACAAGGGAGGCGACAATGGCAAGCTCTGCAATGATCCGGATATTGGAGGGGATCATTTTCCTTAATGAGGAGATCAGCATGCTGGAAAAGGCTGTAACCACAGTCAGGGCAATTCCCATGACAATGGCAGTGGACATCCTGACGGTGACGGCCAGGGAGGAACAGATGCCCAATACCTGGTAGGCAACGGGGTTTTCCCGCCAGATGCCTTTGATGACGATGTCAATATAATTTGTTCTTTCTTGCGTCATGATCTGTTTCCTTATGTGCTATTGGGGTTTAAGATCTTTCTGTCTGAAGCTGATGGACACGGAATCATATTTCATCAGGGTTTCTTTTATACCTTCGGAAAGATATTTTCCGGTCAGGGTGGCACCGGAAATTCCGTCCACATAATGGTTTTGAAGATCTTTGGGGAGATTTTCCGCCTTTCCTTTGGCAATTCCCACGGAAACAAATTTATTCCGGGAATTGAGTATTTTTTTACCCTTGAAGTTTTTTCGAAACCAGGCGCTTTCAATTTCACCGCCAAGACCCGGCGTCTCCGAATGGCTGAAGACAGAAAAACCGGACACGGTCTGGCCGTCATTTTCAAAGGCCAGATACCCCTGGATTTTTCCCCATAACCCCCGGGTGTTGATGGGAAGGACATAGCCTTTGATGACACCGTTGTCCTGGTAAAAATAAAGGTTCAGAGAATCGGGCACATAGGTTTGAATGACATTCCCTTTGCTGTCCACCGTGACTTCTTGGATGTGGGCATCATACAACGCATTAATATCCTTTTTGGAAGGCTTTTTGTCTTTGATCAGGTCCGCGGCCATCAGAATCTTGATTTTTTTATCCAGGGCCATATTGGCGTTCTGCAATCCTTTCAGCCCGACTGCAGAAGCCGTGATGATGAGGCTGCAGATGACAGAGAGCAGAAGCGCAAAGAGGATAACGTTTTTCTTTTTGTTTTTATCATTGTTGTCAGACATTGGGTATCCTTTTTGACACTTTATATTTCATGACCATATGATCCAGGAGCGGGGCAAAGACATTCATGAAAAGGATGGCCAGCATGGCGCCTTCCACAAAAGCCGGGTTGACGGCCCGTATGGTAACGGTGAGAAATCCGATGAGAAATCCGAATACCCATCTTGCAGGATCGGTACCTGGTGCGCTGACCGGATCAGTGGCCATGAAGGTGATGCCGAACATGAACCCGCCGGCGCAAAGATGGTACAAGGGGCCTGCATTCAGCCAAGAGCCGCTTGTGCCGGGAATGAAATAGAAGACAAGGGAAGTAAGAATCAATCCGGCCAAACCGCCGATGATGATCCTGAAATTGGCCACCCGTGTCAGGATCAGAAATGCGGCGCCGATCAGGCAGCACAGAGTCGAGGTTTCCCCGATGCTTCCGGGCACAAATCCGAGGAAAAGCTTTGACAGGGTGAATCCGGAATCGGCTAGGGCAGCGGTAATGGTTTGACCTTCCTGTGCTGTGACGGCCAGGGCTGTTGCTCCGCTGACACCATCCACCAGGGTTTTTCCGGCAATCCAGACATCCCCGGACATGGTCAAAGGATAGGAAAAGAACAGAAAGGCCCTGCCTGTCAGGGCCGGGTTAAATACGTTTCTGCCGGTTCCGCCAAAGAGTTCTTTGCCGATGACAACCCCGAATGAAATGCCCACAGCCACCTGCCACAAAGGAATGGTGGGCGGAAGGGTCAGGGGGAATAAAAGCCCTGTGACCAGAAGGCCTTCACTGATTTTATGTCCCCGGATGGAGGCAAAGAGAATTTCCCAGAAAAAACCCACTGCATAAGTAACGATGATGATGGGCAGGACATAGGTGAGGCCGGTCAGGAACGCCTCAACACCGGTGCAGGGTTTGCCTGTTGCAATACCGGCCTGGAGCCCGGTATTGTAAATGCCGAAGAGAAGAACCGGCATAAGGGAAAGGATCACAAAACTCATGAACCGTTTCAGATCAAGGCTGTCCCTGACAAAGGGGATATGCCGGGTTCTGGGGGAGGGTAAGAAGAAAAATGTTTTTGTTGCATCAAACAAAGGAGCCAGGGCATTGAATTTCCCTGAACCGCTGAAATATTTTTGTGTTGAATCAAACAGTTTTTTTAATGGGTTCATATCCTATTGTTTATCCTTGTAATACGCATTGATTCCATTGGACAGAAGATGGGTCAGCTCGATTTTCGACGGACAGGCATAAGAACAGAGGCCGCACCGGCAGCAGTCAAGAAGGCCAAAACTCAATGCATCTTCGATATCATCGCTTAAAACAGCCTTCATGATAAAGCTTGGATCAAGGTCAACAGGACAGATTTTGGCGCAATACCCGCAGTTGACGCAGGCCCGTTCTTCGCCGTGAAGATTGCAGTCCTGTTGCGTCCGGGTCTTTAAAAACGAGGATAAAAATGTCCGTGAAGCCGATGGCTTTGATATTCCCGGTGTGATAAATCCGAAGAGTTCCTCTTTCGGGTTGTCAGGGATAATGTTCAGGGTGGTTTCAAAAAATCCCATGTGAGAGTCAAGATCAACCGGTCTTCCATTAAACCGGCCTGTGGTGATCAGGCTTTTATCCGGGAAGCTCCCTGCCAGAAGTTTTACTGGTGATCCCTGCCGGGCGATGATATGGGGTTTCTGATCATTGGAACGGGTCACGGTGAAAACCCTTTTAACCGGGTAGGTGCCGGTGAGAAGGAAGTTCCCGATCAAGGCCAGGTGTTCTGCTGAAATGCACCAGGAGCTGTTTTCTTTAATTGCTGTTTTTAATTTGTAAAGGACAACCCCTGGGTCCCAGGCCGGGTAAACATCAGGAACATTGTGCGTAATATGGTTTTTAAACCCGTTCAGCCGGTCAAGGCTGCTTTGCCTTGAAGAAATGACAATGCGCGGGCTCAGTTGGTGAAGGATGCGGATTCCGAATTCGAATGCACGGGACTCATGTTCCAGCACGGCTGCAGGATGGGGGGAAAACGGGTCGTTCCCGTTCATGGAAACAATGATCATGGCAGGTTCAAGATCCGGGTCAGCCGTGTCCTTAAAAGGGAATTGCCTGAAACAGGGCCAGAGGCCTCCTTCCTGGAGCAGGCGGATGAGGGTCGCCTTTTGGACTTTATCAACGGTATCAGGAGAAAGGGTTTCAAACTGGATACACTCATTTTTTCCCTTGAGCCGGATCACAATTTCCTTTAAATGTCGCCGTTCCCCAAAAATGATTTGACTGACAATACCGGTTGCCGGAGATACATACTGAATACGTTGATTGCGCTTATCACAGAAAAGCGGGGTGCCGGTTTTGACCGGATCATTTTCCTTGACCAGAATCTTTGGCCGGATATAGGGCATATCCATGACAGATACGCCGACGGTTTCAGGGTCCGGCAGATGAATCACGCTCTGATCCGGTTTTCCGGCCAGAGCAGGTTTAAATCCTTTTGCAAGCTTGATCTCTTCCATAAATGACAGGTTCCTGTGGGTGGATGTTATTCTATTTTAAACTGTGCCACCATTTTGTTTAGTTTTTGTGCCAGCAGGGACAATTCTTCCGATCTTTTAGCAATACGGTCTGAACCAGAGGAAATCTCAGAAATTGATTCATTGACATCATTCACATCTCTGGCAATTTCACCGGATGCAACCGAAGTATGGGCAACATTGGAGCTGACATCCCGGGCGGCTGCAGCACCCTCAGACACATTGGCATCGATTTCCGAGATGGTCCCGGTCTGTTCATCAGCCGCGGCTGAGATATTTTTAATAATATTATTGACTTCATTAATTACCCGGGCGATTTCTTTAATATCTTCCACTGTGGAGGATGTGGACTTCTGTATCCATCCGATATTTTCCTTTATCTGTTCCGTAGCCAGGGTGGTCTGATTTGCAAGGCTTTTGATTTCGTTTGCAACCACGGCAAATCCTTTCCCGGCTTCACCGGCTCTTGCGGCTTCAATGGTGGCATTCAGGGCCAGAAGGTTGGTCTGTTCAGAAATATCGGTGATGGTTTCGGAAACCTGGCCTATTTTCCGGGCCGCATTACCAAGGTCATCCACCCTGGAAGACGCCGAATCCACCCGTTCAACCGCTTTGTCTGAAATATGGCGGGCTTTTTCCGCATGCTGGAAAATATCCTTACTGGTCCGGCTCATCCTGGATGTGGACGCAGCCATCTGTTGGGTATTGGTGCTCAGCTCTTCCATGGCAGCAGCAACAGCATTCATATCTTTGCTCATGCTGTTTGTCTTTTGGGCCACATGACCGGTTTTTTCGGCAGAAACAGCGGTCTCCCGGGACAGTTCTCCTGCGATGCGGCTCATTTCCACAGATGCATCTTGCAGGTCAATGGCTTCTTCATTTATATGGCGGACATTTTCCTGAAGAGCACCTGCAAAGAGGTTCAGGCTCTGGCCGAGGAATTGCATTTCATCGAGCTTGTTTTCAGGTTTTTCTTCAGATTGGAATCTCTGGGTCAGATCGCCATTGCCCATTTTTTTTGCAGTAGAGGCGGCATTCATCATTTTGCGGACAATCCCATGGATTTGAAGAATGCTGAGCACTACAAGAAAAAGCCCTATTAAAATCCCAATGGTTTGAAAGAAAATAAGATGGCTGACTTTTTTTTCAGATATGGCCTGAAGCATGGCAACAGCCGTATCCATTTCTTTTAAGAGTGTCAGGTTGTTTTCTTTGATATAACCCATATTAGAGGCAGTATCCTTGTTTCCCAGAAGGGCCTGTTTCATATGGCCTGAGAAATTCCTCCACAGGGTTTCGACCTTGAGAAGCTGGGAAGCGGCAGGTTCCGGCGATGCAGGGCAGAAGACCATGGTGGCGGCAGGGTCCAGCGACAACGGTACTTCGCCTGATTTAATAAGGGCTGAAAGGGTAATGTCAAAAATCTCCATGGATTTTGTTACATTTACTTTTAATTCATTTTTTTCCTTTACATCTGTTGCAGAAGTGAAAAGAACAATTTCTTTGGACATTTTTTGGGAAAGCATGCGCTGCCTTCCTCCAAGGTTGATGAGAAGTCCGTCTGTTTT
>MGTJ01000178.1 GCA_001799395.1 Desulfobacterales bacterium RIFOXYA12_FULL_46_15
CAGCCAAAATAGCCTGAGGCAATCTGGGGGATGACATATTTTAAAAACCTGGACCGCAGGAGCCGTGGCGGGCATCCGCCTTCCCCTGTGCAGATACGCACCGGCATGGACATCTCTTCATTGAGATAGGCCACCCCCATCTGGAGGCCCTCCCACATGGTGGGGGACAGTGCGCCGAATGACATGCCGCCGATGATCAAGGGGTAAATCTCCCTGACCGGCGGAATCCATCCCTTTTCCTTCAGGCGTTTCATGTTTTCCTTGGGAGACAGGACCCGGCCGAGAAGGGTTCTCATTTCAAATTCATGGCGGCCTGCATCCAGAGCCGGGTCTGTCAGCATGGAAATCCGGATGAATTTGATCCGGTCCAGGATGGAGTGGGACGAGTTTCTTCTTCCGCCCCGCCGTCTTGGGATACCATTCTGGTTGATATGAAATTTCAGCCGGTCAAGACCCGGGTTTTTGACCGGGGCAATGGCATCATTGGGACAGACCAGGGCGCACATGGCGCATCCGATGCAGGCATTTTCCACCTTTGTTTTCTGGCGGATGCCGTAAAAGGAGTCATAGTCACCGGTATGGGTCTTCTCTTTATTGACGGATGTTTTGATTATTCTTTTCTGGAACACGTTCAGCTCAATGGCTTTAACCGGACACACGGCTGTGCACTGGCCGCAGAGAGTGCATCGGTTATTGCTGTACCGGATCTGCCAGGGCAGATCGTTCAGGCTTAAAGAGGAAGGTTCAAGCTTGCGGTTTGACGACATATCGTTACCTCCTGGCGGTCAGGGCCGACAATGGCTGTATCAAGGTGCATGGGTTGAATATCTTTTGCTTTGTCCCGGTCCGGGATTGCAGCATCAAGGCCGCAGATCTCGGAAGAAAAGCCGAACATGCCGGGTTTCCCGCCGACCACACCGGGCCGCAGTTTTTTTCTGTCCTGGACCATAAAAAGAGAATGATCCGGAAGGGTGCCGATCACGCAGTTGGGACCGTCAATGATGAGGGGCCGGCAGGTTCTTTTCAGATGGGATAAAAATCCTGAATCCGGATGCTGTTGAAGGTCCTCTTCCTGCAAGGGCGTAATCACATGTTTATAGGCATCGATGCCGAGCCCGAGACCTGCCATGGAATAATGAAGAATATGGGCAAAGACTTCGGAATCGGACTCATAGCCCACGTATCCGGGAACGCCCCGTGACAAAAGAAAATCCCTGATGGGGGTAAAGGCCGTGTTCTCGCCATTGGTCATGGTACAATAGCCTTTGATGAAAAAAGGGTGGCAGGCATACAGGTTAATGGCATAATTGGTATTCTGTCTTCCTTGAGCCATGATGATCCGAGCGTTGAGTTCTTTTCTGTCAAGACCCAGATAATCCGCAAGCTGCATGGGGTCACCGATTTCCTTGATCATGATGGTATCAGGCCAGAAGGAAAAAACCATCATGTCTTTTTTTTCTTCACCCATTTCCCGGATTTTCAGCCTCGTCATCATAAGTCTTTCGCCTATTTCGTCCTGGCCGAGATGGTCCCAGCCTTCGGGTAGTTCATAGGCCCGGATAAGATACAAATTGCGTCTCGGGATGCCTTCCACCTGGGTTTTGGGAGTTTTAAGGGAAATTTTGTATTTGGTCAGAAACCCATGGTCCATCATGAACAGATCGAGCCGCCGGATACCTTCTTCGGTAAAGATACCGGATAAAATCGGTGCATCCTTCATTTCTTCAAAAGGTCCGCCCAGACCCTGGAGCAGGAGCCCCACCCCTGATCCGTCATGCCCTTCTTTCATGACATCAAGGGCTTTGACGGCCAGCATGGGGGAAACCGGGTCATTGCTGGTAAGTGCAAACAGACGACACATTGAATGAATATCTCCTTTAGGTTGAATTGGTTTTCAACAGGTTTTATAAGTCACGGGATTATGGTCACACCCGGTTGCCAAGAGGAATCGAGAACCCATAAGCTTCATAGAGCGATTTAATTTTCTCTAGATCTTCTTCAAGGCTGTCACCGGGATCGATCCTTCCAAGCCATCGGGTTCTTTTTGAGTGATTGTCCATAAACCAGCAGATAATTGGGACATCAGCCCCTTTGGCAATGTGCCAGAAGCCGGTTTTGATGGAGGTGACGTTTTTTCTTGTCCCTTCGGGCACCAGGGCAAGAATCAGATCCCTGCGGGTCTCAAATTCCCTGACTGCGCTTTCAACAAACCCGTGGGCCTTGTCCCGTTTGACCGGGATTCCGCCCAGGCTCTTCAGAACGGCGGACATGGGGAAAAAAAACCATTCCGCCTTGACCAGGAGCCTGGCATTGACTTTTGCAATTTTAATATAGGTCAGGGCCCTGACCGTATCCATATTGGCAGTATGGGGAAAACCAATGACCACACACCGGTCGGACCAGTAATCCGGAAGCATATCATAGGTCCATCCCATGCATTTATAAACCAGTCTGCCGATAAGACTCAGTATTGCTTTCATAATTCAATGGTGATGACCGCAGCCGCCTTCCTTTTTGTTCTTTTTAGCCTGGCAGATGTCAAACATATGAAAGAGTTTCAGTTCGTTTTTTTCCATGAGTTCGAGATTCTCCAGTACGGTTTGTTTTTTTGCCTGAAAAACTTTTATATTGGATGAGGTAAGGCTTCTTCTGGAACCATCTCCCAGGCAATTGGTAATGACAGCATCAACCCCTGGGTCTTTTCCCAGTACAGTGGTTTTGCATTTTGTTTCTTCACCGGAAAGCTTCTGATTTTCCATGAATTCAATGCTGCGGGTTTGTGTGTCCACAATCAGAAAATATCCGGCCGTACCAAAATGATCGTCCATGACACTTTCAAGACCTTTGTTTTCTTTAACAGGAAAGGCTATTCTCATGATTTTACCCTCCAAAATATCAATAATTAATCCCATCATACACAAAATCAGCCTAAAAGGTAAGTGTTTCTTTTTCCTTGGCAAGACCTTAAATTATCGGGAAATATCCGCATATGCGGGAAGCTGCATAGGAATTTAAATTGCTCAAAAACGCTGAGCTATCGCGGTTCCAGCAATGACCTTTAAAAATGAGGTTTGTGAATCAAACATTTGACTTGCCTTCTCATGGAAGGCTATTGTCGGGACTATTCCGTTTTAAAAGGGGACATGATCGCCTCATAATCTTGGCCGCCATAAAATATGTTCAAAATTTTCACCATTTGATCATCTTCATCGACCAGAAAAGCTGCAACCGTCTTTTTATCAAGGGGATATATTCTTACGCCTATCATTAAATCATTACGCGTCTGGCCTCTTAAAGGGGCTATTTCCATCTTTTGGCATTTGAGTTTTAGTTTCTCAATATATGACCATCCTCTTTCTGGAAAGCCGCTTTCTTCAGTGATATAGTCATATATATTTTCAAGATCTTTGATTGCATCCGGCATTAAATAAACATCATATTTTTTCATTAGACGTTCTTTTTTATCCGTTGTTTGTGCAGTGCTTCAATGCTTTCAAATGCTGTTTTGAGTGGGACAGGAGTCCCATTTTGGGCCGAATGTTCCAACCGTTCACGGATTATAGAAAGTCTTGTTTGGTGCTCTTCTTCTCTTTTTTGCCATAACCTCATAGCCTCCCTTATTAATTCACTTGTGGACCCGTAGGAACCGGAGCCGACTTTTTTCTTTATTGCAGCTAGCATATCAGGGGGAAGGGTTATTGTAATTCTCTCGGCTTTTTCTTGTTGCATGGTTTGTCTCCTATGGCAGTGTTATAAAATCATACTGCCATAGGAGACAAATTTCAACATCTTTCATAATCAAAAGATATTAAGTATTTTTTGGGGAGCATTTGCCTGCCCTTGTTTTTCAGATTATCAAAAAACCTATATATTTTTTGAACAGGTTTACAGGGATAGTCTATGGTTTTTATTCTGTTAAAAAACGGCCCTTGCCTTGGACGTAGTCCTCACCTCAAACACCTCAGCATGATCTGCCAAATTTTATATTTCAGGCCTCAAATAACAAAAAGTGGATTAATCTTGGAAAACGCCAAAGTTTGATTCCGCTATCCATGGCAACATTTCATGCAAAACCTGATTAAACCCAACCAAACCTGATTGACAAAAACCAGATACCATGTAAAAAGACATGTTGAACCAATTTGAATCTATAATTTTCAGAGGTGTAAAAATGGAAGATCGTTGGTTGTCAGTCGAGGAAATTGCTCAATACTTAGGTATCAGCAAAGATACTGTTTACACATGGATAAACAAAAAGAAGCTGCCTGCTCAAAAGATAGGCCGTCTTTGGAAATTTAAAAAAGATGAGGTGGATGGATGGGTACGCACAGGTGGTGCAGATTCTTCTGATGAAAGCCTGGAGAAGAAAAAATAAAGTGATATTCGAATCAGGAGACAATCAATGCTTGGATTAAAATTAAGAGATGAGTTTTTAGGTTCTCATATGCCTGGAACGGCAATTTCATTGAGAACGAGCGACAATCAGGGGGCCGCTCAGAAATCAGCCGACCAGATTTTGAAAATTACCTATCCAACAGGTGATATTCAGACTGCGCTCAAATCAATAAGTGAAAAAAGAAGCGGTTGTCCTATTGTTTTGATGGGAGATCGTGGACGCGGTAAATCGCATATAATGGCTGTAATGCATCATGCTATTAATTCTCCTGATGTGGTTGGCGGATGGTTATCTGACTGGAGTGCAAAACTAAGTCAAAAAGAACTGCAGCAATTGTCTATTAAAAAAGGCTTTTATGCGATTTCGGAACCTGTTCACAATCATGAATATCCGTTGCTTTGGGACCTTCTTTTTGATCGTCATCCACGCGGGGAGTATTATAGAGGACAGTTTGAGAGCATGGAAAACCACCATGTGCCACCAAGATCTTTATTGGAAAAAATGTTCGAAGAGCAACCGGTTTGTTTAATACTCGATGAATTTCAGACATGGTATACCGGACTGCCTACAAAGGACAAGAAGACAGGTATTAATCCTAAACAGTTGGCCTTTAATTTTATACAGAATTTGTCCGAGATGGCTAAGGACAGATCGGATATCCTTATCCTTGTTATCTCTGTCTTGAATAATCAAAACGAGGCTTTCCAACAGGTTCATCGTCAAGGTCCGGTTTTAATAGATTTCCGGGGGCCTTCTGCCAAAGAAGACCGACAAAAACTGATGCTGCATCGTTTGTTTGAAAATCGAGGTAATATTTCAACAAAAGAGATCAGTGCGATTGCAGGCACCTATGCTAATGAACGGTTTCGAATTTTGCATACTGACAAATCAGATGCAGAAAATGCCAGAATACAAAATGAAGTTTATGAATGCTGGCCTTTCAGCCCTGAACTCATATTTTTGTTGGAAGATCATATCCTTATGTCTCAGGCTGCACAAAACGCTCGGGACATGATAAGAATTCTCGCTCAAGTGTATAAAACAAGAGGTGAAAAAACTCCAATCATCACACCTGCAGATTTCTTTGTTGATGGTGAAACAGAGGAGGTTCAGTCACTTATCGATTCTATTGCACAGCAGGTTGGGCAAGAGCGATTAAGAGAGATCGCTCAACGTAATCTCGAAGCGGTTTATGCGACTGGGGCAAAAGTTCCAAATGCCAGAGAATTGATTAGTTCCATATGGATGAGATCGATGTCGCCTGGAAAGAATCAGGGGGGTACTCCCCCAGTTCTCCACTTAGATATAACGCGGCAGAATGCTATTGATGATAATTCGTTTCAGGCGGAACTTACGAATCTCATTGAAAACAGTATAAATATTCATGGAGATGAAGTCCCAGGCGGACCGCTTTGGTTTGGGCTGCAGGAAAATCCGCGTTCAAAGGTCAGGGCCTGTGCTAAAAATGATAAATTATGGCATCCCGGAGCAGTCCCTTCTGCGGGTCATACAGTATATCCGGCCAAAGGCCTCGATCATATCAAAAATACTTTAAGACATATCCTGGTTCAGGAAACCAATGAACCGTTATCAAGAGTAATTGTTCTTGGTGAAAATTGGAAAGATGATCCATGGACCACTGTCGATGAAGCAGACAAACCAGCCAAATGGGATCGCCCGGTTCTTGTCATTATACCTGAGCCGTTACAGGCTGGTACAACTCTAAACATGACCTTGGGAAGTTGGCTTGCGAAACATGTGCCCAAAAAACGGAATACTGTGAGATTTTTGTTGCTCGGTGTTGATGAACAAGGCCTTTATTCGGACACCGAGCTTATTTATACTGCCCGGTGCAGTTTTTTATGCTCTCCAGAGGGGTGGGGTGTTGATCCTACTTACCGTAGTCTTCATCAGGATTTTGACAGGCCATTGAGATACATGCTCAAATCAAGGTTTAACCGTTTTGCTGTGTTAAGGAAATGGGATTTTCAGACACCACAGAATTGTTCATTTGATATAGAGAAAATTACGGAACAAGGCGGAAACATTCCCAGTGCTGTGGAGGGCAAAATCCTTTCTGATCTTTTCGATCAGACTGACTTTAAAACCGTTGTTCTGCAAAGCGCTAAAGATTCAGACTTTGTCGGTTCTTTAATGGAAGATTTAATGGAACCACCGCCACCTGATAAAGGCGAGGCTTTGCCATTTCTTGGCGAGACAAAATCATATGAATTTATAATCGAGATAGCCGCTGAAGGTGATATTGTGTTAAATGTCGGTGGCAATTGGATTGGAAGAAGATCTGAAGATGCCACTGATGAAGATGCAAAAAGATATATCAGATCTAAAGCATTCCGTACCGGACAGGAAATGC
>MGTJ01000179.1 GCA_001799395.1 Desulfobacterales bacterium RIFOXYA12_FULL_46_15
ACTCCTGAACAAGAAAAAACGTGATGAAGCCAACTGGTGTGCCAGAAATGTCCAATACCTTGAGCTTACGGTTGAGCCGACATTTGAAAAAGACTTTATGGAAGCCATGCAGTTGCCCCACATGACGGATAATTTTCCGCATCTGGCGGGTGTGGTGCCGGATCATGTATTGAACCAGGGTCCTAAGGGCCCGGTAAAACCGGCATTGGAAAATTAAAAAATTAAAAACTGGCCATATTTCTAATACCACGGCTTTTTTTTAAGCCGCATCTTTACACTGTCAGAGCCGCACCGCAATCCTCTGACAGTGCAAGATGCCGGCGGATCACTTCTTTATGGAAAAAGGGAGGGTGTATGGAGGGTGTTGTTATCAGTGTGGACCCCGGCATCTGCGGGTTCGGTTGCACTGTCAGATCAGAACGGTCCGGAAAAAGAAGCGTGCGGATAGACATTACGGAATCCGGCTGTACCCTGATACAAAAACTGGCTGATCAACTCCCTGACATAACGCTTCAGGACCTGTTTATGCCATTGACAAAAAACCTGATTTTCCTTAGTGCGGAAAAAGCCGGCTGCCACCTGGCATGCTCTGTTCCCGTGGCAATAGTCAAGGCTTCTGAAGTGGCACTTGGACTGGCCCTGCCAAAAGATACTGCAATCTGTTTTCTTAACCCGGAAATATACAAGTAATGGAAAAAAAAATCGTTTACCTGACCCCTGCCGAATCCCAAAAACATGTATCCTTTCGCTCCAACAAAGGGCTTTCAAATGAAACCCTTGGCCTGCTCCATGAAAAAGGCAGGCAACATGGTCTTGAATCCATCCTGCCCTTTAGCGTAAACAATATCGTTGTGGGCCAGTGGGTGAATTTAAAATGCCGGTATGGCTGTTCCCAATACATGGCCAACTGGTCCTGCCCGCCTGCGACTCCGGATCTGAATGAAGTCAAGACCATCCTGGGTGAATATTCAACCGCTCTCTTACTCATGGGCAGCCAGAACCGGAGCGATTTTTATAAAGACAGCAACCGGAACCGGACAGATCAGGTCAAATACTGGAAAGGCACGGTAAGCCTCGAAAGGATGCTGTTTCTAAAAGGATATGACAAAGCTGTCAGCCTTGTCAGCGGGGCCTGCTCCCTGTGCAGGCAATGTGCGTATCCCGGCCCCTGCCGGTTTCCCATGGAAAAAAGACCGACTGTCGAGTCATTTTATATTGATCTTGTGGGAACCCTGAAAAATCTGGACATAGAAACAAAGGTCGCCATGGCACTGCACGAAACCTTTAAATATTATTCCATCATACTGCTGGATTAACCCCATTTTTTTATCATGGAATTGATTTTGTCCATGAGTTCTTGTTTCCTTTGTTCGATATTTTCCGGATGTAAATTGACCTGGCCCTCCAGGGCCTGGTCAATCAGTGTGTAACTTAACCGGATAAGATAGTCATTGACGGTTTGGCTGATCGTGTTATCCGGGTTTTCCCAGAATATGGGAGAAAAACTGTCGGACATGTTTTTTAAAACCGTGTGGCAGGCAACCGTTAAAAGGGCTGCCACCCACTTAACAGCAGGGTCTGAAAAATCAGCTTCTGCCTCAAATTCAAAGATGCCGCTTTTATTCAGCCGCCCCAGTTTTTCAAACCTTTGATATCCTGATGTGCCGGCAAGGACGATCTGGGTATGGCAAAGAAGGTTTGCCGTACGTTCCAGGCGGTCCAAAAGCCTGTTTTCCATTAAAAAGGCCAAATTCTCTTTAAGGTCATGGATACTGCTGTCAGGGACAAACATGAGAAACCCGATTTCAGGCTCAATGCCATGTTTTCTGCATAGCTCAATGGCCCGGGAGGATTGAGCCGGCACAGAGCGTTTGTCAATCCGGCCCAATATATCAGGAGAGCCGCTTTCAACGCCCATAAGAAGGCTTTCAAGCCCTGCATCCACAAGTTTTTTAAGAATATCGTCATCAAGATCCTGGGGTCTTGTCTCCATACCGAACTTTATATGCAGGGGTTTGATCAGATCCATCAGATCCAGGATTCGTTTTTTCCCCTTTGCTCCGGGCCCGATAAAATTGGGGTCACAAAAATAGAATTGAGTGACCCCCTTTGCTGAAAGTCCCTTTATCTCTTCTGAAACATTTTGAGGGGACCGGCCTTGCCAGAGACTTCCCTGGTTATAAAAGGAAGGGACAGGACAAAAGCTGCAATGGTTATAACATCCCCGGCTGGCCAGAAGAGTTACTGTACCCTCAAGGCTGCTTCTTTTCGGGAAGGCAAACACATCCGGATTTTTTTTTGGGGTTCTCATCCGGCCTGCATTATCCTTAAGACAGGATTTCAAAGCCAGGCCTTCAATGGTTTCCAGAGATTTCCCTTTTTTAAGGGACTCGGCAAGTTCCACAAGAGTGTGCTCAAACTCGCCTACAGCAATGGAATCCACCGGGTCACAGGTTTTTAGAATCTTCCGGAAGACCAGGGAAGGGAAAAAGCCAAAGAGATTGATATGGCCTTGGAATCCAAGAGTCCTAAGTTCTGAAAAAAAATCGAACAAGACCGGAGTATTCTCCCAGAAATAGACCGTATTCACGCATAAAAGATCAGGGTTCAGCAATAATGTTTTTTCTTTTGTCCGGTCAAAGGAAGAACCCGGCCCGGCCTCATCCAGAAATATAACTTCAAAATCTTTCCTCTCTAATGCAGCAGCGGCATATCCGCCCATGAGACAGGACCATAACGGGGTATTGGCAATATCGTTAAACCGTTTTTCCGATGTGATTCTCGGGTGTTCCAGGACAAGAATTTTCATTTTAAACCCCCTGTGAAACCGGCCAGCCCAAGCCTTGAAAAAACATTTGCACGATGACATCGGGCTTCAAACTCATGGAGAACATAACCATATTTGTCAGGGGCATGATAAACCGGGTATAAAAAATCAGTGTCCGGATCAAGGGCGCCTGACCGGATGAGCCTTTGGGTTATGGGGGCCTTGGGGTAAAGCCTGATATGGTTGAAAATCACGGCCCCAAGGTTGCCGGCAGGTCCGTGAATGTCTAAAAGCCGGTCCAGCATTTGAGAAGATTCCCTGATGGTCTCCTCGTTTTCCCCTGGAAGGTTAACTAGAAAATGGCACATGGCCAGGATTTTCATTTGCGCTGTCAGCCTTGCTGCATCAAGGATATCCCGGCTTGTCAAGTTCTTGTTCAGCATCCTTAACCCCTGGCCGGTTAAAGCATCAGAAGAAAAATATATGGCAGTAAGCCCGGCTTTCACGGCAAGGTTTAAATTCCTGTGGGTAAGGCTGTCTTCTCTGAAAAAACCGGTCCAGGCAAAGTCCGGTTTCCGGTTTATAAGCTCCCGGCACAAGGCTTCAAAATGGTCAGCCGGGCGATTGATAACTGAATCCGTAAAATGGAACAACCGGATATTAAATTGAGAGCTGAGCATCTGCATTTCATCCACAATTTTTTTTGGGTGCCGGAGGCGCATGCAGGTTCCGCCCAAAAACGGGTACAGGCAATAACCGCACCTAAGATCGCATCCCCGTTTTCCTTCTATTCCCATGGCTGCTACATAGGTATTGGCTTTTGCATAATCGTCCGGGCAAAATAAGGCTGTATCCAGTGCAGGGATATCATCCATTGATATTTTCGGGCCTAATGGGCTGGAAAAAATCCTGTTGTCTTCCCGCCACAGGATGCCGGGGATTTTATCCGGCTGTATGACCGGGGATAAAAGGTGTTTAAATACAAGCTCGCCTTCTCCCATCATGCCGATATCAATCTCAGGAATTTCTTTCATCAGCCGGTGTGCAAAAAGAGAAAAGGCAGGCCCGCCTGCTATTATCCGGGCTTTTGGAGCCAGGGTCCGGATGAGCCGGGCCGAGGTTTTAAGGGAAGACAGATAAGAGGCCTTCTGGCCTGCCAGCGGGTCAAGGTTTCTAAAGGATATACACACCAGATCCGGCCCTGTATCCTCAAGGACCTGTTTTAACCTGGGCCATGGATCAGGATGGATGTTCATATCCAATGCCTTTTTTTCAACCCCGGCAGGAACCATGGAGGAAAGCCGTGACAACCCCAGGGGATATACTTTTTCTCCAGCTCCCAGATGGGAAGTGGGGACTTGTAACAGCAAGAGTTTCATATTCTTTACGCCATCAGAAGCAACCCGATATAGGTTACATATTGTCCTTTTTCTTTTACCGGTTTTAAGGATATCCCAACATTGGATGCCGTGGTATAGACGTCAATACCGGAGCCTTCCATGGATGGCCGGGCAAGATGGGGGTATCTGCACAGGCTGTCTTCAGGGCATTTGGGACAGACAAGGCAGGGGCCGGCACAAAAAACAAAAGCTTTATGATATCCGTCAAGGAATGCTTTTTTTTCAAGGGACCGCAGCGCCTGATGAAAATTTTTTCCCGGCGGTGCCCCCCGGACCAGAAAGGCAGACCGGTACTCATTAAGCAAACGGCGGGTTTTTTTATGATCCATTCCATGTGGGGGGCACTGCAAGCCCTGGCCGAACCGCTGACACCCAAACCTGCATTTTTCCCTTGCCCATGCGGCCGTGACCACATCCTTTGGCAGAATGGGGATCATCTCATCCAGTCCCAGTTCAGCGGCATACTCCTGCATGACGTTCCGCGGTACCGCAAGGCTGCCCTTTTGCCGGGCCAGGATAACTGCCGTATCTGTTGAAAGGTCATCTGCGGCAAAGGTTTTAAGACCCGCCTCCCTTAACCACCCAATGATGATTTTTGAATCATGGCAGACTCCATTAAAGGTATTGAGCATCATGTTCAAATCATATAGAGCCCCTTTCTGGGGCACTGACCCTTTGCGGTCAGGGAAATAGTCATGAATCAACAGAATTCCATTGGTTTTCAAAAGAGATATCGATTTTTGCAATAATTCCTTTGCTTCACCCGATCCATAGGCATGGAGGAAATTGCTCAGGCAGATCAGACCGAATTCAGTTTTAAACTCATGGGTCCTGAAATCCCCTCCGAGTAGAGTAATGCCTTTCCAGTCGGTTTCATCCGGGTATATTTTTTTTGCTGCCTCAATGACTTCAGGAATATCAAACAGCACTGCATTCGGCTTTCCTGTGGATGCCTGAATGGCCCGGATCAGACTTCCGGCACCGCCGCCGATATCAAGGATGGGGCCCTTGATATCTTCTGATTTTAAAAGCCCGGCAATTTCTCCTGCTTTTTGAATAACGAGGGTATCCATGGATGCCACATACAACAGGTTCCTCTCTTTATAGGAAAGATCAGATCCTTGTTTTTTCTTTTTGCCTGAAATCTTTTGAGTCAATTTTTCCCACTGGGGACGCATGTATTTGCGGTACAGGAAAAAATCCCCCATATAATCTTTTTTCCCCGGTACCAGGAAATAAGATGCCGCCTGGGAATTATAAACTCCCCCCTTCCGGCTTATAACCAGCCCCATGCGCTGCATGGCCTTAAGAACCCGTGCAAGCCCGTCATCCTTGCAGCCGGCAGCCGCAGCAAGGTCTTTAACAGAATTTATGCCCTTGTCCATGAACCCGAACAATTCAAGCTCAAGGGCTGTAAATAATACCTGGGAATACCAGTAGGCTGTGGACAGGTCTTCAAGAAATTGAAAACCTGTATGGGCCGGGTCATTATTTTTAAGAAACATGTTTCAATTTATATTTTTTATCAACATTTCCCGGATTGCATCTTCAAGATCGTGTCTGGGGGGGATGGCATCAAAGAAAAGCTCTCCATCAATAAACAGAGAAGGAATAGGGGCAATCCGGTTGTGTTTATAAACCCCCTCTTCTCCAAACAGAGATACACTGAGTTCTAAAAACCGTTTTTTCCCCGAAGATGTTAAATCCACCCTCCGGTAGTCTATCTGATCCCGGTATCGGGGCAGGATCTCACGGACTGCCTCATCCATATAAAAACAGGGAAGACAATAATCTGCCTTGTACATAACTTCAATGGTAATTTTGTTATTATTTTTCATATCAGTCCTGTCCAAGAATCAAAACCTCAACTGTAATCTTATTAATATAAGGAGGTTCGATATGTAAATCGTCTCAAAGCTTAATTTTAATTAAAATCAGGATGATTCTATTCCGCGCCTTTGCGCAACAGCGCCATTGACACACCGGCTCCGACCAGGGATGCAACAGGCGCAGCCAGGACTCCGAGGGTGGCGGGCAAACCCGATCGCATGCCGCCGAACATGGTTTGGGAGGTTACATAAAGGACCGCAGGTCCGGGTATTGCCGTTGAAGCAAGAGAAACAAAAAAGAAAAGCACCAGTGTATTCATACAGATCCTCCAATTGCAAATGATATACCATTAGTTCCTTGCAAAGGATATACAATTATTTCCCAGGTTTCAATAAAATCCATACACTGATTTTTGTCTTGACTTTGATAGTATCTGTATATTATTGTATAACAAAGTTAATCAAAGTCAATAATGAGGATACGGATATGGCAAGACTAAATCAAATGCCCGAGCCCATGCGCTCCCACCTGGCCAAACTTTTATGCCCCACATTTGAAACACAGCCCTGGGTAACAGGGCCGCCCCTTTCCCATCGGCGCGTGGCCATTATTTCAACTGCAGGGCTTCATTGCCGCGATGACCGGCCCTTTGAGGGGATGTCGGG
>MGTJ01000180.1 GCA_001799395.1 Desulfobacterales bacterium RIFOXYA12_FULL_46_15
CTCTTTTAGAGAAAATTGAAAGAGTGGCATTACAATTTTCATTTTTGAATTTTCCTTTTTACACAGTGCAATAAGTGTAAAAAGCACATAATATTTTTATATATAGGCTGTACTTTTTTACACTTATTACCATATTAACGACTTAAACATAGAAAATAGCACCAAATTTTGCCCTAACCCTGAAGCAAAACAGATAGACCAGGTAAAAGAAATTTTAAGGTATCATCAGTATGCATTTCGCACAGGAACAACCTATTGTCAATGGATATTCAGTGCTGACGCACGAATTAGCTTCCAGCGGGGGCATGGGTTTTGGGGCCTATTTTTCTTACCCGATTGTCAGCTTTCTGATTAACTCCGGATGAAGGGTTTTGATTTGATTCACGTCAATATCCGATAACAGACGTTTTAATGTGTCATGATGAGGCAAGCTCTCAAGCTCTGGGAATAAAAACGTCAAATTCTGCCTGTTCCATACTTTTTTCTGCCATTTAATGGAAGGCCTTTTTTGAACTTTAAAAATCGTTCAGGCACTGGGGAGTGCAAGGTGAGCAAACCGGAACGGGTATTAAGCCGGATCATGCAGTCTTATTCATCAAATAAAGTTCCTTCAATTCGGCTGGTGTGAGGGAAGATTTCCGTTCCATGGCTTTCTGCCTTACAAAGGGGATGAGCTTTTGAGCCAAAGCCTTGTGGATGGAGATCCCCTGTTTTTCGAGGGCGTGACAGATGCCTGCCGAGCCGGAATGATATCCGATTACAAAATCGCTCTCTTTTTGACCCACCTGTTCAGGCCTGAAAAGCTGGTAGGCGGCGGCATGTTTTAAAAGCCCGGCGCAATGGATGCCGGATTCATGGCAAAAAACATTCTCGCCAATGATGGGTTTGGATGGGTGGATTTCCCGGCCCGAGGCTTTGGCGACCCGGCGGCAGAGCCCGGTCATCCTTGTCATGTCAATGGTTCCTTTATACCCGCCGATTTCAAAAAGGGCCATGGCTGCCTCTTCCAGGGGGGTGTTACCGGCCCTTTCCCCAAGACCGTTGACCGTGACGCTTAAGGCATCGGCACCGGCTTCAACGGCTGTGACCGCATTGGCCGTGGCCATGCCCAGATCATTATGCCCGTGGAATTCAAGACAGAGCCCCGGAACCTGTTCTTTTAATCCTGAAATCAAATCCATGACCATGAGGGGACCGGCCAGGCCCACTGTATCGGCTATCCGTAGACGCCGGGCCCCGGCTTCATGGGCAAGGGCGGCAAATTTGTGCAGGAATTCCCGGCTGGCCCGGGTAGCGTCCTGGGCACCCACAGAGACCCGGTCAAAACAGGTTTTGGCATACCCAACAAGGGAAATAAGGGATTTAAGCACCCAGGCTTCATCTTTATCAAAGGTTTTCAGGAGGATGGATGATACGGGAAAACTGATATGAACCCCGGGGGTGCGGCACCGGGCCGCCTGTTCGATATCCTTTTGAACTGCCCTGCACCAGGAGGTAAAGGTACAGGGCAGGTTCAGGGCCAAAAGTGCTTTGATATCCCGCCGGGCCTCCTTTCCCATGGCCGGGATACCGGCTTCGATTTCATTGATGCCGGCCCGGGCCAGATCCGCTGCAATGTCAAGCCGTTCACAAGCGGTGAACACCACACCCGGGGCTTGCTCCCCATCCCTCAGGGTGGTGTCCGCCATCCATATGTATCTCTGCTTGTCCGGCTCTGTCATGATGCGGTTCTCCCCGGGAGTTCCCTCCTATAGCAGGTATTCCTTTGCAACCGTTCCCTCTTCAAGGGCGTCCAGGATTTTGTCTATGATCTCTTCGGAATCCACATGACCATACCAGGCGTTTTCCGGGTAAACAACCATGACCGGCCCTTCTTCACACATTTTCAGGCAGCAGGTGGAAGAGACGTGAACATTTTCAAGCCCCCGGTCCAGAATTTCATTTTCAATATAGGGAAGAAATTCATGGGAATTCTTCCTGTGGCATTTCCCCTTGGGGTCTCCGTTGGGTCTGAAGCTGGCGCAGACCAGTATATGGTGGTTCGGTTTTTCCATTATTTTTTTTCTCCTTGTTGATTTACATACAACCCATTCCCGTTCCCGAGCATTCTGCATGGCAGCGGACGGGTTCCCGTTTCAGAAACGGATTCATATCCTGTTTGTTTTTTAAGGCATCCAGAATTTCATGGATGAGTCCGCTTAAGACCAGGATTTCAAATCCTTTTTCCGTCAGAATTTTTTTTGGGGTTTCCCCGATCCCGTTCACCAGGAGAAGATGGCAGTCTTTCAGTTGTTCGGCCATGGAATGCCACCTGAAATCCTTTCCGCCCGGTTCGGGCATGAGTCGTTGCTCCACAAGTTCGGGTTTCCCTGAACCCATATCATAGACGGCAAGCTGTTTTGCTTCTCCAAGGTGTTGATTCACCAGAACTCCTTCCCGTGTTGCCACGGCGATATAAGGCCTTTGCCTTGTTGTAATAAAGGGTTTTTCTTTTTGTATCCCGGCGCATTCCTTCAGACGGATCAGGAGCATGACATCCGGTTCTTCATCCAGCATGCCGGCGGCATCAGCTCTGCACCTCCTGCAATGCATCATCTGGGGGATATGAACCTTGGCCCCGGCCTGGATTTTGGCCATGGCTTTTTTGGATGGCTCAAAAACAGAGGAAAAATTAGACCCTGGATTGGGAAAATAGGGCATACAATTCAACAGATCCACTTTGAGTTTTGCCATCTGTTTTGCAATATCATTGACATGGTGATCATTGATTCCCGGCAGGACAATGGTATTGACTTTGACAATGATCCCTTTTTCTTTCAGGCCTGCTATGGCTGCCATCTGTCTTTCCAGAAGAAGCCCGGCTCCTTTTTCAGGTCCCAGGGATCTTTTTTTGTACCTGACCCAGGCATATATTTTTTCCCCGATCCCGGGATCGACGGCATTGACGGTGATGCTGACATGGCTCACCTTGAGTTTTGAAATGTCCGGAAGCCAGTCCATGAGATTCAATCCGTTGGTGGCAAGGCAGAGCAGCATGTCCGGATAGGCTTTGCGGACCATTTCAAGGGTGGTCAGGGTCTCCTCAGGGTTTGCAAAAGGATCTCCGGGTCCGGCAATGCCCACCACGGAAATATTCTTTTTGGCCTCCATGACCCCTTTCAGGTATTCCATGGCCTGGAAGGGTTTCAGGATGGCGCTGGTAACGCCGGGCCGGGTTTCATTGACACAGTCGAATTTCCGGTCACAAAAATTACACTGAATATTGCAGCGGGGTGCAACAGGAAGGTGGACACGGCCATGGGTGGTACAGGCCTTGGGGTTAAAACAGGGGTGATGTTCAATATTCATTTTTCTTTCCTTATTTCTACATATAGGCGTAACCAACGGTTGAGATGTCCTGCCGGTTTCCCAGCAGGGTATTGACGATGGTATCAAACAATTGCTGGGTTCCCCTGTACCCGATGTGCAGGATACGGGCTCCCCCCACCCGGTCATGGATGGGAAAACCGGTTCTGACCAGGGGGATCTTGAGATTGCGGGACAGGGTATATCCCTTGCTGTTTCCAATGGCAAAATCAGGGCTGAGTTTTTTGGCTGCCTCTTCCATCTGTGTAAAATCCATACCCTGGTGCACATGCACCTGGTCCCTGATGTTTTGCGGCAGGATCTGGGTCAGGGCCTGTTTTAACAATCCGCTTCTGCCGCCGGAAGCGCACAGGACCGGAATAATGCCGATCTCGGCAAGAAAACCGGCCATGGCCGTTACAAAATCCTCTTCCCCATACACCACAGCCTTTTTTTTAGACACATATTTATTTCCATCCACATAGGCGTCAATCAGCCTTCCCCTCTGCCTTTTGTATTTTTCAGGCACAGGTTTCAAGGTTATTTCTTCCAGGGCTGAAAAGAAAGAATCCGTGGCTTTGACACCTATGGGAATCCCCGGCGAAACCAGGGGTATGTCAAATCGTTCTTTTAAAATAGTACCTGCGGTTTTTTCCCCTTTTTGGGATAATCCGGCCAATAATGCGCCCAATTCCATGCTCGCATCGGAAAGGCTCATGTCCCGGATATCCCTGATAGGGGTCCCTCCTTTTTGAATGGCATGATATTCAACCCAGGAAGGCCCTTCCAGCCGTTCGGAATAGTCGGGCAAAAGAATGAGTTTTGTATCCAGATCCTCAAAGATTTCCTTTAAATGCCGAAGATCTTCATTGGATAACATACCGGGAAAAAGATTGATCCTTTTCCTGGGTTTGGGTTTATGTCTGATCCTGCTGCCCAGGGGGTTGCAATAAGCGGTTACGGCCCGGACCGCATGATGAAACCCGTCCATATGGGTCCCGGTATAGCTCGGGGTGGACACATGGACAAGGTCGGTCCTGCCTTCCCCCTGATCCATGCCTGACAGAATCATGGGCACATCATCCCCAATGGTTTCGGAAAGGCAGGTAGTGGCAATACCGATCATCCCGGGGGAATATTGACGGATGATGTTTTCAATGGCCAGTTTCAGGTTTGCGCCGCCGCCGAATATGGCCGTCTCCTCTGAAAAATTGGAGGATGCGATATCCACGGGTTCTTTAAAATGGCTGATGAGATATCTTCTCATATAGGTTGAGCAGCCCTGGGAACCGTGCAAAAGCGGTATGGCGCCTTCAATGCCGTGAAAGACCAGTGCAGCGCCCAGGGGAGTACACATTTTACAGGCATTCCGGGTTGCAGTATAAGATTTTGCAGTGTTCATATTCATTTTCCTTATTTTAAAACATCCACAAAGCATTTTCTCGGGACAAGATCCCAGACAGGGCTTGAAACCGTTTCATGGATTTCCCTGGCGAAATTTTTCATTCCTTCAAATCCTGCCAGGGGAATTTTTCTTTCATGGTTGTGATCACAGAACCCCAGGCCCAGCTTATAGGCAATGGGTTTTTCCTTTACCCCGCCGATAAAAAGATGGGCATCCTTTTCAAGAACATATTTTGCCAGTTCCAGGGGATTGGCATCATCCAGGATCACTGTCCCTGGATTGCACATGTCCTTTAAGAGCGCATAATCCTCTTTGTTCCCGGTCTGGGATCCCACCAGCACCACTTCCATGCCCAGGTGTTTTAAGGCCTTGATCAGCGAAAAGGCCTTGAATGCACCGCCCACATAGATGGCGGCCCGTTTTCCCTTAAGATCCGCTTTTATTTCATATAGTTCCGGGAGGATGGCAGCGACTTCCTCCCGGACCAGGAGGGCCGTCTTTTCCATGATGTCCGGCCGGTCGGGGAAAAACGAGGCCACGTCATACAGGGCCTTTGACGTATCTTCAATGCCGAAATAGGAAACCCGGATAAAGGGGATGCCGTATTCTTTTTCCATTTTCTGGGCCAGGCAGGTCAGGGACCCGGAACACTGGACCACATTGAGGCAGGCCCGGTGTGAGGATGAAAAATCCTCTACCCGGCTGTCTCCGGTCATCACAGACACGACTTCGATACCCATCCGTTTATAATATTCCCTGATGATCCAGGTTTCTCCGCCGATATTGAATTCCCCCAGGATATTGATGCTCAAGGGGATTTTTTCCGGTATTTCCTCCCGGCTCCGGTCAATGAGGCTGAACAGGGCGTCACAGGCAGCCTTGTACCCGTCCTTTTTGGTTCCTTTAAACCCTTCGGAATGGACCGGGAGCACGGGAATGCCTGCTTTGGCCTCTACTTTTTTACACACAGCCGCCACATCATCGCCGATGATTCCCACAATGCAGGTGCAATAGACAAAGGCAGCTTTAGGCCGATAGATATCAATGAGTTCAAAAAGGGCCTTTTCCAGTTTTTTTTCACCGCCGTAGATAATATCCGTTCCGGAAAGATCCGTGGAAAAGCTCATCCTGTGGAGTTCCGGCCCTGAAGACAGAGCGCCCCGGATATCCCAGGTATAGGATGCGCAACCGATGGGACCGTGAACCAGGTGCAGGGCGTCGGTAATGGGGTAAAGAACCACCCGTGAGCCGCAGAACACACATGCCCGCTGGCTTACTGACCCTGCCAGGCTTTTTTTGCCGCAACTGATGTCAAACTCATCATCACCTTTTGTAAAGACTTGGTTTTTCCGGTCTTCCAGTATGGATATGGGTTTCATTTTCATGGTCCTTTACATCACAAGTTCAAACCGTTCTTCAGGAGCATCCCGGTCCATGCGGTCCAGCAGCACATCCAGTATTTTCTCCAGAAGACGCATGCCGCCCCTGTAACAGGTCGTGGGGAAATAGGAATGGCCCACACGGTCCAGGATAGGAAATCCGAACCGCACAAATGGTATATCATCATCTTTGGCCATATATTTCCCATAGGTATTGGCCATGAGCAGATCCACAGGGTCGTTCTTGATCCATTGGTGGAGCATGAACATATCTCCGCCGGCCTTGACATTCACCTTGCAGGGCAGGTGGGCGGTAAGGGCCTGGATCTGTTTTTCAAAGGCTTTTCCCGACGTTCCGGTAACGATATGGATGGGCATCATATCGATCTGTACGAGAAATTCCACAAGAGGGATCAAATGGTCGGGATCACCGGCCAGGGCTACTTTTTTTTGGTAAAAATACTGGTGCATATCCGTAATGATGTCTAAAAGCTGTCCCCGTTCCCGGGTAATGCTGTCCGGCACGCTGACCCCGGCTGCTTTTCTGAGGGCATCGATAAACCGGTCCGTGGCCGAAAGCCCGATGGGCAGATCTTCTACCCGGCAGGGAACATGCCATTTACCGTCCAAAGCCCTGGCAGCATCGGCCGATGCCAGGGGACCCAGGGCAATGGTGCCCATGCTGTCCCCGGTGCTGACCAAATCTTCCAGGGGGGTTCCGCCCTGGGGAAACATTTTGTATTTCCCGGTCTGGGGGCCGTTGAGCACATCCGAAGTATCGGGAAATAAGATGGGCCGGATTCCCATTTCCCTTGCAAGCCGTTTAATTTCAGACATGTCGGAAGGCTCTACATATCCGGGAATGATATTGAACCGGCCGTTGTGAACTCCTGTTGATTTTGAAAAATACAGGGCCATGGCCTTGGTCATATTGGCGAATCCGGTAACGTGGGACCCGACATAGCTGGGAGTATTGGCATGAAATACATGTTTTCCCGGAGGGACCTTTCCCTCTTTCACCGCTTTGTTGGTGATCTGGTACAAATCGTCACCAATGGTTTCAGAAAGACAGGTGGTGTGAACGGCAATAATATCCGGGTCATAGGTGGTAAAAATATTATCAATGGCCTGGATCAGATTGGCCTGTCCGCCGAAGACGGAAGATCCTTCGGTAAATGAACTGGTAGCGGCCATTACCGGTTCTCTGTAGTGGCGGGTCAGAGCGCTTCTGTGATAGGCGCAGCAGCCCTGGGAGCCGTGGCTGTGGGGCAGGCAATTGTGAATTCCTAAGGAGGCGTACATGGCACCGACGGGCTGGCAGGTTTTTGCCGGGTTGACGGTGAGGGCCTCTCTTGGGAGAATTTCGGTATGGGTATGTCTAAGCAGCATGGGTATCTCCTCGTATGAACATGAGTGTTGTTACAAAATTGGGGTATTGGGTTAAATCCTTAAGTTTTATTCCCAGCCGTATTTGGCGGAAAGCTCGGGGCTGATCTGCCAGGGGGCTTTCAGATAGCCCCAGATCTTTGAATTGACCATCCGGTCGATTTCATTATAAAAATTGACCGCTCCCCGGAACCCGGCGTAGGGACCGCCTGAATCATAGGAATGAAGCTGTTTCATGGGAATGCCGCTTTTCTGGATGGCATATTTTTCCTTGATGCCGGCGCAATAAATATCGGGTTTGTAAAGTTTCAGCAGGAGTTCTGTTTCATACTGGCTGACGTCATCAATGATCAGTGCCCCTTTTTCCATGTCCTCCATCATGCCCTTGTAATCCTTGAATTCAAACCCCTTGGTTTTGAGCGTATCCATTTCTTTTTCGGTTTTCCTGGGATTGTATTTTTCCCCATCCTTTTCCACAGAAAGCTCTTCGATATTCCTGGAATCCGCATCCACCTTAATCCCGGGAATAACTTCCCTGCCTTCATAATCATCCCGATGGGCGAATTCATACCCGGCTGAAACGGTTTTCATCCCGATTTCCTTGAATAATTCCTGGTAATGGTGAGCACGGGAGCCTCCTACAAACAGCATGGCTAATTTTCCCCCGCACCTTTTTTTCACCTCGTCCCTGACCATTTCAATTTCCGGCATTTCCTTTTCAATGACTTCTTCCACTTTTTTAGACAGTTTGGGGTCATCAAAATATTGGGCAATTTTTCTCAAGGACTTGGCCGTGGCTGCGGCGCCGATAAAATTGATTTTGATCCAGGGGATTCCGTATTTGATTTCCATCATGTCAGCCACATAATTGATGGATCTATGGCACATGACCGTGTTCAGGTCAGCGGTATGGGCATTGGCAAACTGGTCATAGGTTGAATTGCCGCTGAAGGTGGAGACAATGGAGATGCCGCATTCCGCAAGAATCCGGTCAATTTCGAACCCGTCACCGCCGATATTGTATTCTCCAAGAAGGTTGATCTTGAAATCCGCTTCTTTAATGGTGTCGTTCTTTCCCACCACATGGGTGAAAATCCCATTGTTGGCAATGTGATGGCCGGCCGACTGGCTGACGCCCCTGTAGCCTTCACAGGAGAATCCGAACACATTGATCCCCAGCTTTTCCTTCATTTCCCTGGCCACGGCATGGACATCATCACCGATGAGCCCCACCGGGCAGGTGGAAAAAATGCTGATAGCCTTGGGCTTGAAAATATCATAGGCTTCCTGGATGGCAGCTTTCAGCTTTTTTTCGCCGCCGAACACAATGTCCTTGTCCTGCATGTCCGTGGAAAAACAATAGGTCATGAAATTGTCATCCGCCTCCGTTGGCGGCCGGGTCTGGTTCCGGCGGGTCAGCCAACTGTAGAACCCGCAGCCGATGGGCCCATGGGTGATATTGACGATATCCCGGGTCGGCCCCAGGATCACTCCTTTGCACCCGGCATAGGAACAGCCCCTCTGGGTGATGATGCCCGGAACCGTCCGGACATTGGCTCCAATCTCGGGGAAGGCCCCATCTTCATCCTTTTGATTGACAATGATCTGATTGGATCGTTTCCTGGCTACTTTGGCCGGATACCGGGCCAGCAGCTCTTTTTTTATGGTTTCCGGGTCCGGCAGGTCCATGTCTGCCGGTTTTATTGTTCCGGGATCTTTTATCGTGGTGCTCATATTATTGTTCCATCCTTATATATAATTAAAAATCATCCAGGACCTTGTCCCCGTTTTCGCCGGTCCTCACGCTCAGGGAATCCATGATAGGCATGACCCAGATGACCCCGTCCCCGGATTTTCCGGTCTGGTTGGCGTTTATGATGGTTTTTACGGTTTTTAAGACCAGCTTGTCCGGAACCACAACGGAAATAGCTCGTTTCGGGATCAGACGTCCGGACTGCCCGAGCTGGGCAATGGCCTCTTCATAACCCTGCTCCGCACCCTTCAGGAGGGTCAGATCCACCAGCCCTTTTCCCCGGCCCAGGGCTTCCATGGCCGTCATGGAGGAAACCCCCACATCAATGAGGGCTTTTTTCGTTTTATTGATCATATTGATACGGATCATGGCCATTACCTCTTTCATGCCGTCACCTCTTGTTTCTCCTCGACCCCGGTTTCCATGATGCCTGAGCTGATGGTATAGATTTCCTCCACCGGGCTGACAAAAATCTTGCCGTCGCCGAACGCGCCTCCGTCACCTGTTTTGGCGGTTTTCATCACCGTCTTGATGACAAAGTCCTTATCCTTTTCATCCACTACCGTGATGAGCATTTCTTTCGGGATTTCATCATAGGTGATTTCCCCTATCTTTATGCCTCTCTGCTTTCCGCGGCCTGTCACGCTCATGCGGGTGACGGCGGGAAAGCCCGCTTCCATGAGGGCGGCCATGACCTGGTGGGTTTTATCCGGTCTGACAATGGATCTGATCATTATTTTCATTTAAAATATTTCCTTTTTTAATATTATTGTTTATGCCGCAATCCCATAGGTAATCAGCAGAGTTTCCAGTTCCCCGATCTCAAGGGGAGTCGGGATGACAAACATCTGGTTCCCGTCAATTTTTCTGGCCAGGGCCCGGTATTCATCTGCCTGGGGATGGTCCGGTGCAAAATCGATGACGGTTTTCCGGTTGATCTCGGCCCTTTGAACCATGTTTTCCCGGGGAATAAAATGGATCATCTGGGTACCCAGTTTCTTGGCCAGCACCTCGATCATTTCCCTTTCATTGTCAACATTCCTGGAATTGCAGATAAGGCCGCCCAGTCGTACGCCTCCTGCTTCTGCAAATTTTACGATGCCCTTGCAGATATTATTGGCCGCATACATGGCCATCATCTCCCCGGAAACCACAATATAGATTTCCTTGGCCTTGCCTTCCCGGATGGGCATGGCAAATCCGCCGCAAACAACATCCCCAAGGACATCATAAAAGGCATAATCCAGTTTTTCATCTTCTGAATAAGCCCCAAGCTGTTCCAGAAGGTTGATGGAAGTAATGATCCCCCGGCCCGCACATCCCACGCCCGGCTCAGGTCCGCCGGATTCCGTGCACAGGGTCCCGCCGTATCCCACTTTCCTGACATCTTCCAGACGGATATCCTCGCCTTCATCTCTCAGAGTGTCGAGGACAGTCCTCTGGGCCAGCCCGTTGAGCAGGAGCCGGGTTGAATCGGCCTTGGGGTCACAGCCCACCACCATGATTTTTTTTCCTGCTTCCACCAGCCCTGCTACAATATTCTGGGTAGTGGTTGATTTTCCAATGCCGCCTTTTCCGTAAATGGCTATTTTTCTCATTTTTTTTCCTTTATATTTAAATGTTGAATTAAAGACATTAAGTCCCAAGTCAGTTAGAATCTTAAATAGCAATTACTATTCCAAACCTTGGAAAAAAATAGAATTATTTATCAACATACTGGAATTAAATGAGAATAATACTTTATAAAAAAAATATAGTTTTAATATTCATGTTAAATTATCTGAATTAATAAATTATATTCCAATTTTGTATTTTAATAGTTCCAATTTTGTTGTTTAAAGAAAACTAATGAAAGTCTGCCCATTTAAAACGACCATGGGCTTACATAATTGTAATTCAACGCCGCCGGGTTTTTAAAAAAACATGAAATGAAGATGATTTAAACAGACCGGGTCAGACAGACCAGGTTTGTCTCTTGCCATTCGTTGTGCTTATAAAAGGTCAGGGCAGGTGAATTATCCTTATCGGCAAGAAGCTGAAGATGACCTATTCCCCTTTTTTGAGCCCATTGACTGATTTCAGACAGAAGACCCTGCCCGATCCCCTGATGCCTGTAATCCGCATCCACCACCAGATCCTCCAATACAGCCGTTATGCTTCCCCTGGCCGTGGATATCCGGGTTTGAGCCGTGCACATGCCGACAATTTTATCATTACATACCGCCACCTTAACCGTCCTGTGACGGTTACATCCCTCAAGCATCAGCCTTAACCCCATGCGGTGGGTCTCTGGATTGAATTCAAAATCCTTTTCAATGGAAAAAAGCTGTTCCAACAACCTGACAAGAGACTCAATATCCTGGAGTTCTGCATTTCTAACGATAAATGATTTCATTTGGTTTTTATATTTTTCAGGTCCTTGCCAGGACCAGGGCATCCACCCTGCCCGCGCCGTGTTTTAAAAGTTCTTTTGCAGCCTCATTGCAGGTAGCGCCGGTTGTGAACACATCATCCACGAGCAGGATATGTTTTCCCCGGATACGATCATTCTGGACAACCTTAAACGCATTTTTCAAATTTCTTTTTCTTTCTTCAATATCAAAACCGGTTTGCGGCAGCGTTTTTTTTATCCGTACCAGGGAACTGATATCCATGTCCCAGACCGGACGGCGTTGGAAAGACTGGTGATACAATTTTTTGAAATTCCGGGAAAGATAATAAGCCTGGTTAAATCCCCTTTTTCTCATCCTGGACCTGTGCAAAGGCAGGGGCATGATAAGATCGATGGGCAGATTTTCATAATATTGCAGGAAGGTCTGAAACATCATACGTTCAAAAATTTTTGCAATCCCTGGTTTTGAATGATATTTGAGCAGTTGAATTCCGTCCCGGATAATACCTTTGTATTCAGCCGCAGCCCTGACCTGACCCAGTTTCAGCGGTGTTTTCAAACATGACCCGCACACATGGCTGTCATTAAAGCTGTTATGAAACCGGATCCCGCAGGAAATACAAAAGGGCGGGACAATAGGATAAACTCCTTCTTTCATGCAATGCCCGCAGAAACAGGATTCCAGGGTATGGGGGCCGGCACCGTTTTCTTCCATATAGATACCGCATTTCAGACATTTTTTTGGAAAAATTAGAGCTTCAAGCATCCGGAGGATGACGGCAAGCTTCCCAAAGGGCTTATTTTCTGCTGTCATCTCTCTGTCGAAGGGCTTCATACATGGCAATTCCACCGGCTACCGATGCATTGAGCGAATTGATCTTCCCCTTGTTAGGGATGGATAACAAAAAATCACATTCTTTTTTTACCAGGGGCCGTACCCCTTTGTTTTCCCCGCCAATGACCAGTGCGATGGGACCTTTTAAATCTGCATCAAACAAAGATGTGTCCCCATCTGCATCCAGACCGAAAACCCAGACTCCTTTTTCCTTCAGGGACTTTAATAAGGCAGCGGTATTGGTGATCATATAGATATCTGCGTGTTCCATGGCTCCGGCCGAACTTCTGGAGACCGTGGAAGAAGGACCGGCTGACCGGTCCCTGGGGATCAGGATATAATCCACCCCGGCCGAGAGGGCAGTCCGGATCAAAGCCCCGAGGTTGTGGGGGTCTTCAATATTTTCCATGACAAGGATAAAACAGGGTGTTTTATCTTGACCGATTTTCTCCACTATTTCAGCTGCATTTTTCACAGGAAAACCGGAAGTCCTGGCAGCGATTCCCTGGTGATTTGAAAAATCCGTCATCTTGTCCAGGAACGCAGGATCAACATTTTCGATTTTAATCCGGCGCTCCTTTGCCATAGCTTCTATCTTTCCGGTTCTCTCACCGGTTTTATTTCTTGATATCATTATACCGGTGAAATTCCTTTTCCCGGCCCTCAATGCTTCATAAACCGAGTGGAACCCGAAAAGAAGATCAGTTTTGTCTTTCATTCTCCATCCATCTCTTTTTTAAAAATCGAGTAAAGCTCTTTTAAGGCCGTATTGAGATCATCATTGACCACCACATACCGGTATAGGTCCTTTAGGGCCATTTCCGTTTTTGCATTGACAAGACGTTTTTCAATCACCTCTTTTGAATCCGTACCCCGGTTCAAAAGGCGTTGGGACAATACTTCAAAGGAAGGCGGCATAATGAAGATGGATACCGGGTTCAGGCCTGATGCCATGATCTTTTCCGCACCCTGGACATCAATGTCCAGAAGAAGGCTTTTTCCCTTTTGAAGACAGGCTTTGACAAAGGATTTTGACGTACCGTAATAATTATCGTGAACTTTTGCCCATTCAAGCCAGAGACCTTTGGCAATTTTTTCTTCAAATTCGGCAGGGCTGATAAAAAAATAATCAAGACCGTCTTCTTCATTGCTTCTTGGAGCCCTGGTGGTATGGGACACGGAATAGGAAAGGGTTTTAAACCGTTTCAACACCTGTCTGATAAGGGTTGTTTTACCTGCCCCGGAAGGGGCGGACACAACAAAAAGTTTTCCTTTGCCGGCCATGGAATTATTCTTTTCCTTCTTCCTGGGTTGAAAGAGAGCCAAACCGGCCTGACAGGGTCTCGGCCTGGATGGCGGAAAGAATGACATGATTGCTTTCCGTAATGATAACGGACCGTGTTTTTCGGCCATGGGTGACATCAATGAGGCGTTTTCCCTCTTTTGCTTCATCCTTGACCCGTTTCATCGGAGACGAACCGGGAGAGAGGATGGCCACAATTTTTTCCGCCACCACTGTGTTTCCAAACCCTAAATTTAAAAGCAGTTGTTCCATAGTTCCATCCTGGTTTCTTTTGATTAAATTATTCAATATTCTGTACCTGTTCACGTATCTTTTCAAGCTCTGATTTCAAATCCACCACCTTGTGGGACAGGGATGCATTCCCGGCCTTTGACCCGATGGTATTGAATTCCCGGTTGAATTCCTGGATGAGGAAATTCAGCTTTCTTCCGCCAGGCTCGCCTGATTCAAGGATTCCCCTGAATTGTTTGATATGGCTTAAGAGCCTTGTAATTTCTTCAGATACATCGCTCTTGTCGGCCAGGATGGCCGCTTCCTGGGAAATCCGGACAGGATCAAGCCCTTCGGTTTCTGACGTGAGAAATGAAATCCGTTCCATGAGGCGCTGTTTATAAATGAACGGGATGGCCTTTGCATCAGTTTCAATCTCTTTAACTTTGTTTTCAATATCATCCATTCTTGCACCAAGATCCACATGAAGGTTTTTTCCCTCCTGTCTTCGCATGAGATCCAGGGCTGCGCTTGCTGTTTCAATGCAGGGGGCTACAGCTTTCCAAAGGCTTTCCCTATCGGTTTCTTTCCTGGATGGAACAATCACGTTCCGGGCTGAGAGAAGATGATCCAGGGTGATATCCGAGGAAAGCCCCAGGTCTTCTTTCATTTTTTTTAATGCCTGATAATAGGAAACCACTTTGGGGGTATCGACTTCAAACTGTTCCAGGTCTTTTGCCTCATCCCGGATGGAGAGTTTGATTTCGATTCTTCCCCGGTCATGGATTTTTGCAATAATTTTCCTGATATCCTCTTCAAAGACCTGGCACAACTCAGGAAGATAGCAGGCAATATCAAGATATTTTGAATTATAGGACCGAAGCGTGACATCAGCGGTGATGGTTTCAACCGTAAGGGAGGCCTGTGAAAATGCCGTCATACTCTTAATCATGTGTTTTTCCTTGCCTTTAAGTCCAGAAGATATTTATCCCTGACCTTTGATAAAAAAGCAATCATGCTTTGTGATGCATAATCCGGGTAAGTCCAGGGCAGAGTTTTAAACCCTTGCTTTTTTGAATACATCAGGGTCAGGTCTGCATAAACCTTCCTTCCGATATAGATCCTGTGGGAATATTCCTTGCCTGTTGCAAGAATAAACCGGGACGACACAAGATACCCAGGATCGATATTGATATTTCTTTTCCCGGATATGGCAAACCTTTCTTCGATTTCATTGGTCCTTTCCTTGATCCGGGCCAGTTCCTCCTGGGCAATGAGGGGTTTAAAGACAAACACCTTCCTGAACAAAGGAGATCCCATTTCCTTGTAATAATAATCGGTATAGGCAAACTCCATCCATCGGCTGATCATATCCACCGGGCCGAACTGTTCTTCGAGAAAAGGGAACAACCCGTCAACAAGGGTTTTATCGTTCATGATACAGCCGATAACCAGTTTAGCCGGGTCCGGATGTTTGGGCGTACTCATGTTAAACCGGTTTTGCCTCGTCAATGAGCATGATGGGGATATCGTCCCGGATTTCATAAATAAGTTTGCAGGCATTGCAGATGAGCCCGTCTTTTTTCTCATTCAGATAAATCTCACCCTTGCATTTGGGGCAGACCAGTATTTCTAGTAATTCCTGGGAAATTGCCATTTTTCTTTTCCTTTCATCATTCAAGCCCTTTGACCGACTGAAGGGTTTGAAGTTTATAATATTCACCTTTCAGGGCCATGAGGTCTTCATGGGTGCCCTGTTCTTTTATGGAACCCTCTTTCAGAAGGATGATCCGTGATGCATAATCAATGGTGGACAGCCTGTGGGCGATGACAAATGTGGTTCTGCCCTTCATCAGATTTTCAAGGGCTTTCTGAACCACCCGCTCTGCCTGTGAATCCAAGGCTGAAGTCGCCTCATCCAGGATCAGGATGGGTGCATCTTTTAAAAGCGCCCTGGCAATACAAATTCTTTGTTTTTCACCGCCCGAGAGCCGTGAACCAAGCTCGCCGATGACGGTATCAAATCCTTTTGGAAACCCTTGGATAAAATCATAGGCATAGGCTGCCCTGGCAGCTTCTTCAATTTCACCATCCATTGCCTCCATTTTTCCGTAACAGATATTATCCCGCACGGATTCGTTAAACAGAATGGGCTCCTGGGTCACTATGGAAATATGATCCCTCAAAGATTTGACAGACAAGTCTTTGACATCTTTACCGGCAATCCGCACAGCGCCTTTGGTCACATCATAAAGCCGGGGCAAAAGGTTGACAAGGCTTGTTTTCCCTCCGCCGCTCATGCCCACCAGGGCAATCACCTCCCCGGGAGCCGCTTTAATACGGATATCGGTAAGGGTTTCGGGACCTCCTTCTGTGTAGGAAAAGCTTACATGATCAAATTCAACATCCAGGGCCTTTCCTGACAGCATTTCAGGATTTTCCTTTTCCAGGATGGGAGACTCTTCTTCCAGCACATCAAAAATTCTTGCTGCCGCAGCCGCCCCTTCCTGGATGGTATTGTTCAGACGTGATAATTTTTTAACCGGGTCATAGAGCATCATGACGGCAGTCAGAAATGAAAAAAAAGTACCGGGCGTGGATGTACCGTTGATGACACGCATACCGCCGAACCAGATGATAAACGCAATACCGAGCCCCCCTAAAAATTCCATAATCGGTGATGACAGGGCATTAGCTGTTATCTTTTTCATCTCAAGCCTGAAAAGCTGTTTTGTTTTTTCTTTGAACCGGTATTTTTCAAGTGCTTCGAGATTGAATATTTTAATAATTTTACTGCCGGTAAAAGTTTCATGCAAGAATGAATTCAAGTCAGCCATGGTTTCCTGGGAACCGGTTGAAAATTTTCTGACCCGCCGACCAAAGAGCACAATGGGGTAAAACGCCAGGGGCAGGACAATAAAAGCACCAAGTGCAAGTTTCCAATCCCTGTAAAAAATCACAAACAAAAAGGCGATAACCGTGAAAAAATCCCTGAACACGTTGATGACGGCTGTGGATACCATGCCTTTGACAATGTTCACATCATTGGTGATCCTGGACATGAGCACCCCGGTTTTTTCCTTATGAATAAAGGATATGGGAAGATCGGTAATTTTCTCATACAGGCTGTCCCTGAAAAACCGGATCATGGTTTCCCCGATATGATTCATCAGATATTCCGAGCCGTAAGACCCCATGCCCTTTAGAAAAAAAACAAGCACCGCAGCCCCGGGGATCAGCAAGAGCATCTCCCTGTTTTTGCTGATGAAAATATCATCCATGACCGGTTTGACCAGAAAGGCCATGGCCCCGTTGGCCCCGGCCGTTACAATCATGCACAGGGAAGCCAGGGCAAGCCTTTTCCAGTAAACAAAAACAAAGGAAAGGATTTTCTTCTGCCTGACACTGGAGAGTTTAGGGTTTTTTGTTTTCATAGACCTTTATTTAATAAACCATGAGGTATTGTCAATATTTAAAAAACATGAGAGCATACATCCCCATGACAAAGACCGTGGTTATAACCAATTTTTTCAGATTTTACAACCTGATCTGGAAGCTTGCCCTCCCGTTTCTGAAAAGAAACAAACGCCTCCGGCAGGGGTTTGAAAAAAGGATTTCATCATCCCATTTATCTTTGGCAGACCTCTGGATACAGGCAGCATCGGCAGGGGAAGCCTATCTTGCCGTTGCCGTGCTTCTGGAATTAAAACCAAAGACCCCCCTTAATGTGCTGATCACCACTACTACTGCCCAGGGAATGGATATCCTGAAATCCGAACTTACGCCCGGAAGGGTTTCACAGTCTATTGATCTTACAATAGACTGGTTTCCCTTTGACATGCCGGATTTGGCCGGGGCTGCTGTCCGGGCCGTCAACCCAGGGGTCATGGTGCTGCTCGAAACGGAACTCTGGCCCGGTCTTCTTTTTTCCCTAAAAAAGAAAAATGCAAAAATCCTGATGATCAATGCCAGGATGTCCCAGAAAAGCTTTGGCCGGTATCTGCGAACAAGGTGTTTATGGAAACACCTTGCCCCTGATCTGATCATGGCCATTTCCGATCAGGACAGGAACCGGTTTCAAATGATTTTTGAAACTTCAAAAATCAAGACCATGTCCAATATCAAATTTGATTCCATTGATGCGGATTTCTATTTTTCCCCTCCCGGCCCTGATAAAATACAAAATATTCTTCCATCCCCCCTGCCCCTGAGCATCCTGGCCTCTGTCCGGAGGCAGGAAGAAAAACAGGCGTTTCTCATGCTCAAAAAAATGTTCAGCCTGTTTCCGAATCAGGTAGCGGCTGTCTTCCCGAGACATATGAACAGACTTGAGGCATGGAAAAAAATGCTGTCTTTTCTTGACCTGAAAGTTTATCTGAGATCTGAACTGTATTCTCCCGTAACAACGCCGGGGATAATCCTGTGGGATGTCTTTGGGGAACTCAAGACTGCCTGTGAATTTGCATCGGTTGTCTTTGTGGGCGGCAGCTTGAAACCCCTGGGCGGCCAGAATGTGATTGAACCGGCCGGCCGGGGGGCTGTTACCATCACAGGCCCCTATTGCGAAGATTTTGCCTGGGCTGCCGAAGAAATGATCAAAAAAGGACTTCTCATCCAAAAAAAGACCTGGAAAGCCATAGCCGAAACCATGGCAGAAACCCTTCTCAACCCGGTGAACCGGGAAGACCAAAAAGCCCTTGTTCAAAGCTGTCTCCAATCAAAAAAAGGCGGCACCCGCCATGCCTGCGATGAAATTTTAAAAATCTTTGACCTATTAAACTGACTCGTATATAGTAGTTACATTCAAATTTCATCCGCCCTTCTTCAGGAATTTTTGGCTTAACGTTTTTTTGTCTTTGCCGCTCTTTTTCACGACTGGAATTTTTTTTGTTTATCACCGGCACCTGAATTTTCACCCGGTGCTGTTTTATTCATCCAAAAGGAAAGGAGACATTATGGAAAGTCACACAATTTATTATGACACGATTACCCGGCTGACCACAGCCATCTCCCAGTGCAAGGACCCGGAAGATGTGGCCCTGATCACTGCGGAAGCAGTCAAGACGGCCTTTAATGCCAAAGGCTGCTGCGTATTCCTGGTTGACAGGGACACCCGGGAACTGGGGCTTGTGGCATCATCGGGCCTGAGCCGGGAATACCTTGAAAAAGGACCCATCCACTTCATGCAGAACATCAAGGAGGCAAAGGATGCCGTACCCATCGCCATCTATGATGTCATGGATGACCCGAGAATCGAATATCCGAAAGCAGCTCAGAAAGAAGGGATTTCATCCCTGATGGGTGTCCCCATTATCAGCCATGACAAAATTATCGGTGCACTTCGCATCTATACGGCCAAACCCTGGGAATTTTCCTTTAACGACATCACCATGACCCAGGCTGTGGCATTGATCTGCGGGATGGCCATGGATATGTGCAGGATGCACAAGGGCTATAAGACCAGCATTGAAATCCTGAAAAATATGAGGGGCAAAGATTCTTTCAGTTCAAATAAATGGACACCTTTTGAGGGCGTTCCCAAAAGTGTGGACCAGTCCATCTGTGATTACTGAGCATGGCAGCGGGAGCTTCTTTTTCCAGCCGGCAGAAGGTTTGTTCTGTTGCCGGCTGGAAATCCCGGCTTTAAAAAAAACGTATGGCAACATCAGATGTCCAGGACTCCGTCCATCTCATGTTTTAAAGACCGGTTCATCAGACGCTGAACGGTTTCTTCAACAGACAGGTTTTCAAAAAGAACCGCATAGACTTCATTGCAGATGGGAAGATCAATGCCGAGCTTTTTCCCCAGATTATAAACCGACCGCGTTGTCTTCACCCCTTCGGCCACCATTCTCATTTCAGAGATGATGTCATCGAGTTTTTTCCCCTGGCCGATCTGTTTTCCAACCGTATAATTCCGGCTTAACGCCCCGGTACAGGTTAAAAGAAGATCTCCGACACCGGCAAGCCCGGACAGGGTCAAGGGGTCTGCCCCAAGCTTGGTGCCCAGGCGGTTCATTTCCGTCAGCCCCCTTGTAATCAGGGCAGCCCTTGGATTTAAGCCCATATTCATCCCGTCACAGATCCCGGCGGCAATGGCAAGAACGTTTTTCACGGCACCGCCGATCTGGGTGCCGATGGGATCATCATTGACATAAACCCGGAAAGTCGGACAGGAAAAAATCTTCTGGACATATTCAGACACCTCCCGGCTGGTTGAGGCTGCCGCAACCACTGTCGGCACCTTGTTGGCAACTTCCTTGGCAAAGCTAGGGCCTGAAATGACGGCAATGTTTTCCTTTGGCAGGAAATCCAGGATTTCTTCAAGAATTTGGGTCATGATCATATAGGTCTGGTTCTCGATCCCCTTGGAAGCCGTCACAACAATCGTATCCGGGCCTATGAAGGGTTTCATCCGGTTTGCCGTATCGCGCATGCAATGGGATGGAACCACCACCAGCACCAGGTCTTTTTCTTTTACCGCAATCTCAAGATCATTGGTGGGGATAATATTTTCCGGCAGACGGATATTGGGGAGAAATACCTTATTTTCACGGTCCTTCTCAATCTGCTCCCTGACTTCGGGTTCAAACACCCAGAGATCCAGGGCAAATCCTTTATCTGCCAGCAATTTGGCAAGGGCAGTGCCCCAGGCGCCGGCACCCACAACCCCGATACGGGTTTTTTGTGTATCGATTATCCTCTCCATGCCTTACACATCCCTTTCTGATCTTACAAGACCTTGATATTAAAGAAAATATGCTTCCAATTGAGCATAAGTGGTGTTTATACACCATATCTTCCAAAGGATCAACTATATTTCAGCAAGATCAATCCAGACACCATCCGTCAATGGTCCTAGATCAACAGGATTGAGTTCAAACACGGCATTGGGAGTGCCTGCCGCAGCCCATATCCTGTCATAGCGTTTCAAATCAGGATCAAGAAGGGTAAACAGCTTTTCATCATGGCCTGCAGGCGGTACACCGCCGATGGCAAAACCGATCCGCTCTTTGACGGCTTTTCCGTTGGCCTGGACAAGCTGCCGGCCTGTTTCTTTTTTTATTTTCTCAAGGCTGACCCGGTTGGTTCCCGAGGCAATGACCAGCACAGGGTCATCTGCCTCCTTATCCATAAATACCAGGGATTTTGCGATTTGTGCCGTTTCGCACCCAATGGCTTTTGCGGCTTCTGCCGCTGTCCTTGTTGAATCCGGCAATTCTTTTACCACAAATGCAAATCCTTTATTTCTGATATATTCCTGGACTTTTACGGCTTTTCTGCTCAATGCTTCCGTCATGTCGCTTTTCACAATATTTAAAGACCTCCGCTTTTTAATATTAACCAAACCCGGATCCTATTTAGACAAAAATCCGCTTGTACGCAATAGATTATCACAATCCTTATTTTTCAGTCTTTAGCCCTTTTTTCAAAAGGGCATTGATTCCATCAATATATTCCTGGTTCCGGCAGGGTTTTGACAGATGATCCATCATCGGATCATTCTTTCTCAATTCTTTGACGGATTCAAGAAATTCAATATTACCGGAAATAAAAAGAACGGGAAGGGTTTGGTCCCTTTCCCGGATATACCGATAGACATCCATACCGCTGATTTCCCCGGGAAGCACATAATCAAGGCTGATCAGATCGTAATGATTCAGTTTTATAAGATCTTTAGCGGTCCGGCCGTTTTGTGCAATATCCACCTTGTGATAACAGGGGTCATCGGTCAGTATCCGGTGCTGAACATCAAATATGGCAGGCTCGTCTTCCACGATAAGGATGGTTTTGCCGGTCGGGAGACGGGGTTTGCGAATGTTTTCTTTTTCTTCTTCTGTCAGATCCTTTTTGATTACAGGCAGGCAGACGGTGAAGCAGGTGCCTGATCCGAATTTTGATCTCACTTTGATGCCGCCCTTGTGCTGGTCAATGTATTTTTTTACATTGGAGAGCCCATACCCTGTCCCTTTGATTGTTTTTCCATAGGAACCGGTTATATCCTTTCCCCCTTTCAAGGTAAAAGAAGGATCGAAAATTACATCCAGGTGCTCGTTTGGTATACCGCAGCCGTTGTCTTCTATTTCAAAACAGACCTGATCGGCAAAGGTATATGTGCGAAGAGTGATCAAAGGCCGGCCACTGGTACTCAGGGCATGAACCGAATTTTGAATCAGGTTTACCATTGCATGCTCCATCATTCCGGGGTCTGCAAGAATCTCGGGCATATCTTCTTCAAATTTCCTTAAAAGGGTGATGTTTTCCAATTCCTTTTTCATGAGATTGACCACAAGATCGATTTTTTCATTTATTTTAATATATTCCTGCCGGGGTTCCTGGTCCCTGGCAAATGCAATGAGATTTTTCGTCAGGTTTCTGCCGCGAAGAGTCTGGCTGTGGATCAGTTCAAGGGCATTCCGGGTGTCTTTTTCCCTGCAATCCATAAGAGCCAGTTCGGAATGGCCCATGATGATCCCCAGGATATTGTTGAAATCATGGGACATCTTTCCTGCGATCCGGCCCACCAGGGCATGTTTCTCCTGTTCAACGGACCGATACTCCGCTTTTTTCTTTTCTTTTTCAATCTCCCTTTGTTCCGTCATATCCCTTACGATTCCGCTGATGGTCGTGACTTTACCGTCGACAACATCCAGCGGCACCTGGATCGTATGAAACGTGTATTCCTTTCCATTGATTTCAAGGGTACGGATCTCGCTGACGCTTTCGCCGCTGAAGGTGCGATTGTCAACATCGGCAATGATACCGGCATGGACCGGGTTAAACAATTCTCCCGGTGTTTTTCCGACAAGATCCTTTCTTTTGCAATTGAAAAGTTTTGCCATGGCTGGATTGACAAAGGTATACCGCCGGTCAATGTCTTTGCAGAAAATTGAATCCTGGGCAGAATCTGTAATGGCCTGATATTTTTTTTCACTCTTTTGAAGGGCTTGTATGGCTTCGGTTCTTTTTTCAATCATCTGATTGGCAAACACAGCAATATCTTTGAATTCCTCAAACTGAAGGTCAGCCGGATCAATGGCTGTTTCCTGTATGGATGCGGCTTCAAAAAAATCTGAAAAAAGCTTGATCCCGGCCTGAATTTTATGGGCCTGGTACCGGGTCCATAAAAGAATCAGAAAGGATAAAAACGCCATTACGGAAAAGTATAACACAGCCTGTATGACAAATTGTTTATACAAAGCTTTTTTCTTTAGCAGAATGCTCTCATCAATCGTATCCAGATACACCCCGGCTCCGATAAGCCATTCCCATTCAGGAATACCGATAACAAAGGACAGCTTGGGGGAAAACGTTTCCGAACCCGGTTTCTGCCAAAAATAGGTGACAAACCCACCTCCCGGCGCTTTGGCGGCCCGGTTCTGCTCCTGTATGATTTTAACCCCCCTGGGATCGGACAGATCCCAGACCTTGCCTGTTCCCCGTGTAATTTTACCGTTTGTAAATAAAGGCTCTCCTCCGTAAACACTCCCGAAAAAATAGCCTTCAGTTCCAAACCTGAGTGTTGAAATCCTTTCCAGGACCTCCTCCTGTATTTCTTTTTCCACATCTTCAACATATTCTCCGGTTCCGATCCCCCATCCAAAAGGTTCAAAATATTTAACATAGGCGATTTTCAAATGTTCCGGACCGGTTTCTCCCGGTTTTGACCAGGTATAGGAATAAAATCCTTCCCCCTTTGCCCTGAGTATCTCAATCATATCCCGTACGACATATTCACCCCTGGCTCCCTGAACCGGCAGCATATTTTGCCCTTCCATTTCAGGCCTGTCGGCAAAAAGTTCTTCAATCCCATCCATGTTAAAAGCAAAATAATATCCCCGGCCGTGGTTAAACCTTACCGGCCGTAATGAATCCTTTATCATTTTTTTGATTTCATCACGGGACTTTATTTCTTTATTCTCCGTATACAGATTCATAGCCACGGCATGGGCCTCATCCACACGTTCTTTAACAGACTCCCGAAGCCTTTTTTCCGTCTGGTTTCTCATATACCGGACATATTCCAGTACGTTTTGAACCTCGGCTTTCAGTCTTTCTTTTTCCGAAGCGACAAAGGTTTCCTTAATGGATGCGGATTCAGTTTTAAACGCCGTATATTCATTCTGAATCCATAAGAGATAGACAATAACAAAGGAAAAAAAGGTGATGAACAGCATATTCTGCAAAAGAAGCTTTTTAATACTGACCATACAATTGTCTCCTCCTTTTAAAATAAAAAAGGACACCCGGTTCTTCCTATAGATGAAGATAGAACAAAATTCTAAAAGACAAAAGTTTTTTTATTGACAAATATAAATTTACAGCTTACGTAAACGTTAAGTTTTTGATATTGATTTCTTTACCGGCTGAAAGGATAAATCATGTCCAAAGAAAAAAAAACCACGTCTGACAGTTCCATATCCAGAATTGCAGACGAATTGGATATCAGTACCCGGACCATCCGGTTCTACGAGGAAAAAGGCTTGATCCGGCCCCGGAGAACCACGGGGAACCAGCGGGTTTACACACCACGGAACAAAGCCAGGCTCAAGCTGATTATCAGGGGTAAACGCTTTGGATTCTCCCTTGATGAAATCGCAGAAATGATCGGCATGGCCGATGCAGATCCCAATGAGCTTGAACAGATTGAAAAGAGCCTGAAGTATGGGGATGTCAAGCTTAAGGAATTAAGGGAAAGAAAAAAGGAACTCACACTTTTGGAGCAGGATATACTTGCCACAAGGGAAAAACTCATCAAACGGAAGACGGAACTTGAAATAACCGGAAGTTCCACAACAAAAGGAGAGGAAAATGAACATTGTTGAACTGATGGATGCAAATGCCGCCAAACACCCGGAAAAAACAGCCCTGTGCAACACAGCTTCCCCACACTCCGTCGGGGAAAATCATGAAATACAAACTCAGAGAGGAGTTTTCACATGTTTGAATATCTTTTAAGTGCGGAACAAAAAAAACTCAGGGACGAAGCCCGGGATTTTGTAAAAGCCATCCCCAGGAAAATGATCCTGGATATGGATGCTGATAAAATCCGGTTTCCCAAAGAATTTTTACAGGAAGCCGGAAAGCGGAACCTCATGGGTTGCCGCTTTCCGGAACTTTGGGGCGGCCGGGGCATGGACTGGGTGTCCACCTGCATGGTCATGGAGGAAATCGGCAGGCTGGGCTATATTTTTGCCTGCACCTTTGGTGTAGGCGCCGAACTGGTCTGTGATGCCATTATCCTCCATGGGACTGACAGCCAGAAGGAACAATATGTGAGGCCCCTGCTCCAGGGAAAAATCTTTGCCGCAGAATGCCTGACCGAACCTAGGGGCGGGTCGGATTTTTTCGGCACCACCACCACGGCAAAGGACATGGGAGACCATTTCCTCATCAACGGCCAGAAACGGTTCATTGTGGGCGGAGAAGGGGCAGACTATTTCCTGGTGTATGCCAGGACTGATCCGGATGGTGCCCCCCACAAGAGCATTTCCTGTTTTATCGTGGACAAAACAGAAGGTGTCAAAAGCGAATACCTATACGGGCTCATGGGCTGCCGGGGCGGCGGCGCCGCCCGCATGACCTTCAGGGATGTGAGGGTTCCAAAGGAAAATCTTTTGGGCAGGTTGAACCAGGGGGTGGATGTTTTTAACACCATGATGATCCCCGAGCGCCTGGGAACGGCCGCTATGACCATTGGTGCGGCAACACCTGCTGTGGATGTGGCCACGGGCTATACGTCCAGGCGCAAAGCATTCGGCCGGCCGGTGGCTGAATTCCAGGGAGTCTCCTTCCAGGTGGCTGAAGCCGTCACCCTGCTGGATGCATCCCGGGCTATGATCTATACCACGGCCAGGGCCGTTGACCGGAAGATCGACGAAAAGCAGATCAGGCGGCTGGTCTCAGAGTCTAAAAAATTTGTTACCGAATCCTGCCAGAAGGCCGTCCACAATGCCATGCAGGTCATGGGCGGTATCGGATACACCAATATCTATCCGGTGGAACGGGTTTTCAGGGATCTGCGGCTCGCCTCCATCTGGACCGGGACCAACGAAGTCATGTCCATGATTATTGCCAATGAATGGTACAAGGAATCCTATCGCAACAAAAAAACCGGTTCCGTCCGTGATATGGAAGAAGATGCAGCCGAAGCCCAGGCAAAGGATGAAAAAATATTTGAATAAAAAAAACCATACTGCCTGTACGCCTGCTGAAATACAGTTTATCAGGGATCTGCAGTGGATCAAAGCAGTACCAGTTTTGGGGTTGGGTTTCACGGTGAGGGAGAGCTGATGGTAAACTGGCCCATAGTAACAGGATCTGTTTGTTAATGAATTTATCGCTGCAAAGTCCAAAGGCGGCGCCTATGGGATTAATGTTGATTATTCAGGCTGCAAGCTCGATAAAAAAAAGTAGAACAAATGGAAAACAACCAGGAGGGAAACATTGCAAAACCGGGAACCGGTGTGGAAGAACCCAAGACAGCTCTGATACCGGAAATATTTGCCAGTGCTTTTTTCTCAGCAGTGGCAGAGCGTGCTGAGTGTTGTCAGGGCCATTGCGATTGCGACGGCAAATGCAGTCCATATAGTTTAAAATTCTGTCTTATTTTTTATTTGTCTTACGTCACAATATATACTATTGTTCTTCCATTGAAGCTGACCACAATATACCGTGCAGAACTCATCCATGAGCGGTGTGTTTAGAATAGTGCTTTTAAAGATTGATTCAATTTTTATCAAAAAAAATCCGGGATTATGAAAAAAATAGTATTGACCGGCATTTTATGCATAGGACTTGCGGCTTTAATATCCATAGACAGGTGGCAAGTAACACGCTGGCGTGCTGAAAAAAAAACAGAACTCAGTGCAACGGCCGAGGTATGCAGGATACGCCTTGAGAACGCTGTTATTTCACGATTCAATGCAGTAGAAGCACTTTCATCACTATTTGCCGTGCGTGAGGAAACAAAACCCGAAGAATTCGCCGGTTTTGCTGCAATGCTTTTGAAATTCAACCCCCCTATCCGTGCACTTCAATATGCAGACTCCCAAACCCGGGTCATCTATGTATACCCCCCGGAAACAAATGAGATTGCCATCAGTAAACCAATGACTTTACTGACGGATTCCAAACGGGGGCCGTTTACAAAAAAGGCAATTGCTCAGAAGGCGGCATCAGTACAAGGACCATTTGAATTACGCCAGGGAGGTATAGGGCTTGTCGTCAGATCTCCGGTATTCTCAGGGGAAAGATTCATGGGACTGGCAATAGGGGTCTATGATGTACCGGTGTTGATCCGGGAGGCTTTCATGGGGATAAAACTCGATGAATTTGCTTATCGGCTGACTGATGGTGAGGGACGGCTTTTTTGGGAATCAGATAATATCTCTGGGGATTTTCAGGAAAAACCCGTCAAAGTGGGCGATACCAGGTGGACTTTTTCATTGGGCAGGACAAATTATGCAATTCATCCCCCTGTTTTGATCCGCATTATGATTCTGGCTTCCGGAGGCAGCTTTTTATTGTCGGCTTTATTGCTGATTCTTTTTTTTTGGGCACAGACCCGAAGCCTGAAACTTATCGTGGAAGAGCGAACTGAGAATCTTTCAAAAAGCAACAGAACCCTTGTCAATGAAATTTCAGAGCGGAAGCAGGCAGAAAAAGCGTTAAAGAAAAGTGAAACCCACCTGCGCACATTGATAGATTCACTGCCTGACCTTGTATGGCTGAAAGATTCCGAAGGGGTCTATTTATCCTGCAATTCCAAATTCGAACATTTCTTTGGTGCAAAAGAGGCAGACATCATAGGAAAGACCGATTATGATTTTGTAGATGAAAATTTAGCAAATTTTTTCCGGAAAAATGACAAAATTGCAATGGCTACAGGCAGATCCAGCATGAATGAAGAGATTGTCACCTATGCGGACGATGGTCATACAGAGGTTTTGGAAACACTGAAAAGCCCAATGTATGATCAAGAAGGAAAGCTTATAGGCATATTGGGAGTCGGCCGCGACATTACCAGGCGCAAAGAGCAGGAAGAAGAAAAAATCAAACTGGAAACCGAACTCCAGCAAGCCCGGAAAATGGAATCCATAGGCCGGCTTGCCGGTGGCGTGGCCCATGACTTCAATAATATGTTAAGTATCATCCAGGGGAATATCGACATCCTTATCGAGGATACAGACCCCTTAAGCCCGGCAATTGGCAATTTTCACGAAATTCAAAAGGCAGCCGACCATTCGGTCGATCTTACACGTCAACTCCTGGCCTTTGCCCGCAAACAGACAATCGCTCCAAAACCTGTCAATATCAACAAAGCCGTGGAAGGAATGCTTAAAATGCTCGGCCGCCTGATCGGAGAGGATATAGAACTTAAATGGATACCCTTTGAAACACTGTGGCCGATCAAAATAGACCCCTCCCAGATCGATCAGGTCTTGGCCAATTTCTGTGTCAATGCCCGGGATGCTATTAAAGGCGTGGGTAAAGTCACCATTGAGACGGAAAATGTTAGTTTTGATGGGGCATATTGTCATGATCATGCCGGATTTAAACCAGGTGACTATGTGATGATGGCCTTTAGCGATGATGGCTGCGGCATGGATAATAACACTCTTGAAAATATTTTCGAACCGTTTTTCACCACAAAGAAAGAAGGGCAGGGCACTGGTCTCGGGCTCGCTACCATCTATGGTATTGTCAAACAAAACAGCGGGTTTATCAACGTTTACAGCGAACCCGGCCAAGGAACGACATTTAAGATCTATTTTCCCCGGTATGACCGGACAATAACCAAAGCAGAAATAGTAAATTCCGAAAAAACAACCGGAACAGGTCATGAAACCATCCTGTTGGTGGAGGACGAAAAAGCAATCCTGAGAACGGCATCAATAATGCTTGAACGGCTTGGCTACAGGGTTTTACCGGCATCTACACCACGGGAAGCCCTTCGAATTGCAGAAGAATCCGGTTCCAGGAATATTCATCTGCTCATGACCGATGTTGTTATGCCTGAAATGAACGGCCGGGACCTGTTCAAAAAAATAATGCATTCATACCCGGGAATCAAATGCATTTTCATGTCCGGATATACTGCAAACGTGATTGCACACCATGGTGTCCTGGATGATGGTGTCGAATTTTTGAACAAACCCTTCTCAAAACAGGAGCTGGCTTCCAGAATACGTGAGGTACTGGACCATGGCAAATGACATCTCTGCCGGCGGAAAGGATTTTTTTTAAAATGGTAATTTCTGAATATCGCTCTACCGTTCTCCTGCCGGAGATCGAAAAGCCCTACCCATCCATCCTGGATTTTTTAACAAACCGGTTTCCCTGCGTTGACAAAAAAACCTGGGAGACCAGGATCTCTTCCGGAAAGGTATTGACCGGTGAAGGAGAGCCGATCTCTTCCGGCATGCCCTATGCCCCCTTGAAAAGGCTGTATTATTTCAGAGAGGTGGAGGCTGAACCGGTCATTCCCTTTACCGAAAAAATTATCTTCTGCAATAATGACCTGCTGGTGGCCTGTAAACCCCATTTTCTTCCCGTGACACCCGGCGGTTCTTATGTAAACGAATGTCTGCTTCACCGCTTGAAAAAAAGAACTGGAAACCGGGAACTCTCGCCCATCAACCGGATTGACCGGGAAACAGCAGGGCTTGTCCTGTTTTCAATGAACCCGGAAACCCGTGGCTGCTACCAGGAACTGTTTATGAACGGGATGGTGGAAAAAACCTATGATGCCGTTACAGACTATCCCTGGGCCCCGGAGAAAAGCTCATGGACCGTGGAAAACAGGATCGTAAAGGGAGACCCCTGGTTCAGAATGAAAACAGCCCCGGGCAAACCCAATGCTGTTTCACAAATATCCCTTGTGGGGTCAAGGGGAAACAGGGCTTTTTTTCAATTGCGCCCTGTCACCGGCAAAAAGCATCAACTGCGGCTGCATCTCAGCGGATTGGGATTTCCCATTCTCAACGACCGGTATTACCCTGTACTCCTGCCGGAAGAAAAAATGAATTTTTCCGCCCCGCTTCAGCTTCTTGCCCGAAAGATCCGGTTTTGTGATCCTGTGTCGGCCAGGCAAGTAAGCTATGAATCGGAACGTAGACTTTTTCTGTAATCAAAACTTCCCCCGCTGTTTTGAAATCTTCCGCTGGTTGACCATCTCCAGGATGGCCTTGTCTGCCTTTTTTTCACTGGACGGGTGGTTGGGACGCAGCAGGACAAAATCCAGAACCTGGCGCCGGCGCTCCAGGAGTATCAAATGAATGAGCAGATCCCGTTTATGGGACTTGTCCACCAGGTGAATCTTTTGGACAATGGATTCCGCTGCTGTATTACCGGGCATCACCTCGATATATTCCGGTTCCGCCAACATTTTTTTGGCAAGATCCAGAAGACGCCCCGGCGTGGCCACAAGGATATCAATCCCCTGCTATCAATATTGACCCCGCCGTATACCACGGAACAACGAATGGACACCCGCCTTCCATAGGCCTTGATGCTATCCCCCACCTTGAGGGCAAGGCATTATCTTCCGAACTTTTGTTGAACGGCAATCAACCCAATCACAGAAATGAACTGGAAATGAAGTTAATAGCAAATTTTTATTAAAATAAAAAATATTATATTTATCAATATGTTATAAAAATAAATAAAGCTTGACTTGGAAATGAACTGTGATAATGTAGCAACATGATACATTATAAGCTTCCGCAAAATTGGATTATCTATGATAAAATAGCTGTCTTTGATGCACTCGTGCAAGCCAAGGCAAATATGGTGTCTCTTACCAATATCCCATATCAAAGACAATGGGCAGAGCAATTGCAAATAGTCCAGCTAAAACGAGAGGTGGCCGGAACATCGAGAATAGAAGGCGCCGATTTTACAGAAGGTGAACTTGATGCGGCCATCAATGAAACAATAGAACAATTGCACACGAGATCCCAGAGGCAAGCGGCAGCAACGGTGAAGGCCTATAAATGGATTGCCGGATTAGAAAGTGATCGTCCGATTACAGAAGATTTAATATCAAATATCCATCGGCTTATCATTACCGGTGCAGATGATGACCATTGTCCTCCTGGGGTTTTAAGAAAAGAAGACCAGAATGTCATTTTTGGAGTACCAAAGCATCGGGGCTGCGATGGCGGGGAAAAATGTGAAAAAGCTTTCGGGCTGTTGTGTCAAGCGATCAATCAACATTTTCGTGATCATGATCCATTGATTCAAGCCTTGGCAGCACATTATCATTTTGCTGCCATGCATCCTTTTCTCGATGGAAATGGAAGAACGGCCAGAGCTTTGGAGGCTGTTATGTTACAAAAAGTGGGTCTCCGGGATTCTCTATTTATTGCAATGTCGAATTATTATTATGAAGAAAAACATTCATATCTGGCAGCGCTTGCGGATGTGAGAGCCAATGATCATAATCTGACACCTTTTATTTTATTTGGATTAAAAGGCATAGCGGTTCAGTGCCAGAGATTGTTTGAAGAAATAAAAAGGAATATATCAAAGTCGCTATTTAAAGATGTTATGTATAATTTGTTTATCAGGCTTCAATCCAGCAGGAAACGTGTTATCGCTGAAAGGCAGGTTGAAATTTTAAAAGTGTTATTGGATAGCTCACAAAATTTAGAGAATTTGCATAAAAAAGTACACCATCTCTATAAAAAATTAAGCAATCCGAATAAAGCATTTATCAGGGATCTTAATATCTTAACCACATTAAAAGCGGTGGACTATAAGAAGACAAATGACACAGTTAATTTTTTTGTACGACTTGAATGGGGCACTGAAATAACAGAATCAGAGTTCTTCAAACAATCCAAAGAATTGCCAAAATCTAAATCACATGGGTTCCTTTAATATTTAGTTAAACCCTGTGCTATCTGCTCAACTTAATTAACCTTAAGCTTTCATGATTTAATCCGATTCCCATGGGTTTTCAGTAATTTCCGGCCGATATTTAAGCTGTAGCCCTTTTAAAAAATTGCGCAGGATCTGATCCTTGCAGACCCGGTAATGCCTGTTCCCGGGCTTCCTGAAAAAGGCGCTCAGCTCATGCGCGCTGATACTCATATCTGCCAGTCCGATGATCTCAATGATATTCTCGGCTTTCAAATCCAAGGCAATTCTTAATTTTCTAAAAATGATATTATTTGTCAGGTGGTGTTCCGGGTCCGGCCGGGGTCCTTCTTTTTCCCCCCGTTTATCAAGGATCAACCCATTTAAAAAAATAGCCAGATGGGTATCCCGGCATTCCTGAAATGCCGGATCATCCTCTTTTTTGAGCCAATCGCTTATTTCACTGCGTGTCACCGAAAGACCTGCCAGGCCGAACACGGCCATCATTTTCGAATCGCTGAGATCAAAAATATAGCGGATCCGCCGCAGGATATCATTATGGGTCATCTTAGGTTTCCCTGCTGTTTTGAAATCTTCCGCTGGTTGACCATCTCCAGGATGGCCTTGTCTGCCTTTTTTTCACTGGACGGGTGGTTGGGACGCAGCAGGACAAAATCCGGCACCTGCCCGCCAAGGGTAAAACCGCTGACTTCTTCCCGGGGAATCTTTTCCTTCAGCA
>MGTJ01000181.1:0-5645 GCA_001799395.1 Desulfobacterales bacterium RIFOXYA12_FULL_46_15
ATATTTTATCCTCATCACAATTTAAGGAGAACCGTATGAAAGAGAAATCATTCGCAACGATTCTGATGCTGGTCATTTTTTCATTGGGGTTTTGGGCATGCAGTAATGAGCCTGTGATTGATATCGCCGCCGTAACTTCCAAGCCCAAAGATTTTGTCGGATCCAATACCTGCAAGACCTGCCACCTGGAGCATTTCGACTCATGGAAAATGACCTTGCACAGCCGTATGCTTCAGGATGCAAAAGCCAATGAAGAATCCATCATCGTTTCAATAGACGAAACAGCCATACGCGCCGACCTTGTGAAACTGGGCGACACCTTGAAGGTCCCGGCCGATAAAATTTATGTGCCCAAAAAAGAGGAAATTCTTTACACCATCGGAAGCCAGTGGAAACAACGGTATCTGGTGGACAAGGAGGGGATGCTCTATATCGCACCCGTTCAGTACAATGCCGATACCCACAGGTGGGTCAATTACCATGAGAACGACTGGGACAAGAGACCCTGGCTTTTAAAATGCGGAGGGTGCCATGCAACGGGCGCGAATCTTGAAAAAAACACCTTCAGAGAGCCGGGAGTCGGATGTGAAGCCTGTCACGGCAAGGGGTCCTGGCATGCAGCACTTCCTAAAACAGCCGTGTTTGAGAAACGAAATACCATTGTCAACCCGGCCAAATTGACCATGGGGGTGGCGGCACAGATTTGCGGGTCCTGCCATAACCGCGGCCAGTCAACCATGAAAAAAGGCGGCGGGTGGCCTGTGGGGTTTGAGCCGGGAAAGGCGCTGGCTTCATATTATCAATCAACATCCTTTGAGGCCGGCGATAAAAAACATGTATATTCCAATGAATTTGCCAAAGGTCACCATCAACAGTATATTGACTGGCAGCAGTCCATACACGCAGATGAAGGCGTAACTTGCACATCCTGCCATTATGTACACCAGCTTGGCATGCCGCCGACACGTTCCCAGACCGATTTTGCAGGCTCAAAACAATGTTTGAGCTGTCACGAAATAGTCAACAATAATTTGGCGCATTCCATTCATTCCTTTGCAAATTGTGTGGGCTGCCATATGCCGAAGATTGCAAAAAGTGCTGAATCCGGAGACATCCGCAGTCATGTATTTGTAACCCTGCTGCCTGAAGAAACCATAACCGACCCTGCTGTTCCGAATTCCTGCCAGGCCTGTCACAAACATAAAAATCAGGATATTCAAGAGCTTCAGAAAAACTGGGAGATGCTGACCAAGATACCCAAACCCGTCGGACAGGTGATTGAGCCCATTAAATACAAAAAGGGTAATTAAATCCACAGGAGCCGGTTATGCGAAATATGATTGGTATCAATAGAATGCCTATCTGGATAATATCCCTTGCCCTGTTTGCTTTTTTTCTTCTCCCTGCCCGATCTTACGGGCAGGGAGAAGAGGTAACCTCTTATATCAACCGGTATAAGCAGAATGAGGTCAGCACAGGCTATTATGAAGAATATGAAATGCGGCCCGGCAATGAAAGCCCGCTTGTAAAAACATTCCATCGTGTCGATCGGAAACCGTTTGCATACAGTTCCACTGCCGCATCCATACGCAATCGCAGCCTGTTGGCCGACTCACATCGGGGCATCAAATTTTATGATAACAGACGATGTGAAGAATGTCATATCAATGAAACACAAGATATCCATACCACCCGTGCCAATCTCACCTGCAGGCAATGCCACGGCCCGGAACCTATCGCAGGCATTGATCATTACTATTCTCCCATGAACCCGATCAGGAGGCATGCTTATGTGTGTGCGAAATGTCACCAAGGGGCCGGCGCTTCTTTTGCCGGTTATGTGATTCACGAGCCGCCGGCCGGTTCTTCGGCTGCAAGGGCCGATTTTCCGGCATTGTATTATTCATACTGGTTTATGATGGCTCTCCTGGCAGGGACCCTGGCTTTTTTCATTCCCCATACAATATTGACGGGGGTAAGAGAAATGTTCAAGAGAAAAAAAGGATAGGTGGCGATGATGCAGACGGTACGCATTAAGCGATTTAATATTTTGGACAGGATATTTCATGTTTTCCTGATCCTGACCTTTCTCACTCAAACAGCAACAGGATTCAGCCGCCTGTTTTTACCGACAGCCTGGGGCAAAAGCTTGAATGCTGTTTTCGGCGGCTATGACACATCGATCCTGATCCATAAATGGGTTGGGATTCTCATGATTTGCGGATTCATTTTCCATACCCTCTACCTGTTGACCAGAATTGACTATAATCATCTATGGGTAAGCCTTTTCGGGCCTGACTCGCTCATACCGACGGTTCAGGATGCAAAACATCTATGGCAGAGAATTCTCTGGTTTTTCGGGATCGGTCCGCAACCCGGAATAGGACGCTGGGCCTATTGGGAAAAATTTGATTACTGGGCCGTTTACTGGGGATTGCCCCTTTTGGCCATCACCGGGGTGATGCTGATGTATCCGGTCATTGCCAGCCGTTATGTACCCGGCTGGACATTGAATATTGCGGTATTATTGCACAGGGCCGAAGCCATTCTGGCAGTTTCTTATATATTCATTGTCCATTTTTTTGTCGGTCATCTGAGACCGTCAAGTTTCCCCATGAATGAGGCGATGTTTGCAGGGAGCGTTCCCGTGGAAGAGCTGGAAGAGGAAAAACCGGTCTGGTTTGCGCAATTAAAAGCAGAAGGAAAACTTGAGACCGAAAAGGCTAATCCGCCATCGCTTTTGTACAAAATTGTTTATTTCATTTTCGGTTATGCCGCCCTGGGATTTGGTGTGTACCTTCTGGTAAACGGGGTTATCAACAGCCAATATATCACCCTGCATTAAAATTTACAGGGTTGAATGATCTTCCCTGAATTTTAAAAAGGTTGGGATAAAGGCGCCTGCCAAGATGAATCCTCCGGCCAGCATGAACCCCAGGGGGAAATAATCATTATCTCCGAAAATTCCGATCAGATTCGGGATCAGGCCCCCGCCGATCAGGAAAGCTATGGGTATGGTAAAGGACACCATGATATTCCGGGTCTCCTTTGATCCGATAAGTGATAATGCGGCAAAGGCTGGAGGAAAAAAGCTTACAGCTGATAAAGGCTGGATAAAGATAATCACCTTGATCAAAGAGCCTGTGAATACCCCAATCAAAAGGGTTGAAATCCCGGTTATGACCAGGACAAAAACAAGAACGGGTTTCAGGCCGAAACGGTCCGAGAGCCACCCAACGGCAAAAGACATAGGCAGGGTAAACATCCGGGACAGGGTCATGAGGGTATTGGCTTCAGCCCTGAGCATGCCGTGTTCCTTTACAAGATAGAGGGGCAGCATGGAGTATACGCCGAGGGTTCCTGTAACCCCGACTGTAAACAATGCCATCATCATCCAGAAAGACGGGGTTGCCACAAGGGGTAAAAAGGATTTGAGATTGGGAGACTCGCCTTTAAAATCTTTTACCTTTGAAAATCTATAAAAAGAGAAGCCCAGCAGGATGGATGCCGCCCCGACAACAAAGAGCACATTTCTCCAGGAAAGCCATAACAGCAATCCTTCGCAGATGATGGGGACCAGAAGAAAACTTAAATTCGGGGCCAGTTCATGAATGCCGATGGCTTTTCCCCAGTTCCGGGTATCTATGGAGCTGGTCAGGATGGCTATGCCGGATGGAAGATACAGTGCAGAGGCCATGCCCACAATGAAAAGCCCTGTACGCATATAGATAAGGTTCTGGGCCAAACCGGCCCCGATGATGGCCATTCCGCTGCCGATGGCCGAAAGCGCGATGGTTTTTTTATGAAAGAGCCGTGAGGATATAAATCCTGAGCATAGCAGGACAATAAAATATCCGGAAGCTGATATCAGGAAAAAAGATCCTGCCTGATCCCGGCTCAAATGCATGTCTTCGGATATGGCGGGAAGCAGGGGGGAAATAATGATCCTGATGGTAAAATTCAGGAAGAAAATGGATGTCAGAAAAAACAGGGGAAGGAGCTGATTCTGAAATTTTACAGGATTATGGTTATTCGGAGGGTTCATGGGTTACCTTCTTTTCTAAGTCCTTTATATGCAAGGGGATTCAAGGCACGGGTTGATCTCTATGGTAATATGAAACAATTCCTTCATGTCTTTCAGGAGATACTTGTAATGTTCAGGCGGTTTCGGATAATGGGTTAAAATGGAAATAACGGCTGCATAATGATCCGGCCCGACTCTCCAAATATGGGCATCGGAAACCCGGTTGTCGGAATCTGCTTCCAGTATTTCTTTTATCTTGATGATATTTTCCCTGTCCATGGAATAATCCAGAAGGATTAACCCGGTATCTTTCAAAAGGCCGTAGGACCAGCGGGTGATGACCAGGGCACCGACGATCCCCATTAAAGGGTCCATCCGGTTCAGGCCGAAATATTTTCCTGAAAAAAGGGCGATGATGGCCAGAAGAGAGGTCAGGGCGTCTGCCAGCACATGCAGATAGGCAGCCTTCAGATTATGGTCATGATGATGATAGTCTTTTCCGTGAGAATGATCATGCTCATCCCGGAGAAGAAAAACGCTGATCAGGTTTATCCCCAGACCCAGCACTGCCACCAGGATGGCCTCATTAAAATGAATGGCCTGAGGGCGGTATAGCCGGTTAACGGATTCAAGCGCCATGATAGCCGCAATGACGGCCAGGGCAACGGCACTGGCAAATCCTCCGAGGACACTTATCTTTCCTGTGCCGAAACTGAAATCAGGATTGTTGCTATTCTTTTTTGCATATTGATAGGCAAATATTGAAATAGCAAAGGCTGCGGCATGGGTGCCCATATGCCAGCCGTCAGCCAGCAGCGCCATGGACCCGGAAAAATTCCCGGCAATAATCTCCACTGCCATGGTGATGAATGTCAGAAGAAGAACCTGGATGGTCCGGCGTTCCCCCTTATGGTAGATGGCTGAAAAATCATGGCTGTGCTGCCATTTTTGAAGCGTATGAGTATGCATATTTTAGCCGGTATCCCATTTTCAACTGAATAAAATATGTTTTTATTCCTTATCTGTGAGTCCTGTCAATCTTTTCCTTTTGAAATATATTGAAGTCTATTATAATCAAAGTGGATTTATAATTTAATTCAAGTATAGTTATGCAAAAAACAATCATAGATCAATTCAGGTTAAATGATAAAACGGCAATTATTACAGGCACCACAAAAGGTGTCGGCCAATCTCTGGCAGAAGCATTACTGGAAGCAGGTGCCGATGTAATCGGCTTTGACCGGTCAGATAACAGTCATTTAAAATTATTTTCTTCCAAAACATCTGGAAAATTTAAAAGATATCATATCGATTTTTTGGACTCAGATAAAACCGATATCCAAAATCTTATCACAACAGCATGTGACCAAGAGAAGAATATTGATATTTTAATCAATAATGCCGGGATATCATACAAAGGCAGTATTGACAATTTCAACGATAAAAACTGGCATGACGTAATAAGATTAAACCTGGACATCCCGTTTTATTTATCCAAATATATTTCCACCCTGTTTATCAATCAAAAACATGGAAAAATAATCAATGTGGCATCCATGATGTCTTTCAGGGCCGGTATGGATGTCCCTTCATACACATCATCAAAGCACGGGATTGCCGG
>MGTJ01000181.1:5670-6675 GCA_001799395.1 Desulfobacterales bacterium RIFOXYA12_FULL_46_15
CTGGGTAAATACGGAATACAGGTCAATGCGATAGCTCCGGGTTACATGGCGCTTGGAATGACAAAATTAATTCTGGATAACAAAGAAATCTGTGATAAGATTGTCGGTAAAATCCCTTCCGGACGATTCGGAACGGGTGATGATCTGAAGGGAATCATCATATTTCTATGTTCCTCCCTGTCAGATTATATAAACGGTGCGATTATCCCCATAGATGGAGGTTACCTTGTAAGGTAGTCTTATAATATGCGGTTAAAGCTGGTCAGAAATGTTGCTGTTAGCCCATTGTGGAGATCTGGAAATTGTACGTTCCCGCCATTGAGTACAAGTATCTTAACTGCATATTTAAAAAATAAATATCATGATATTGTACAAGATGACCTTCACATTAAATGGTATCGGTTATTAACAGGACATGAAACTGAAAAACTGGAATTGTTGACCCAGGACCAGGTGAAATTGTGGGATTATCTTCAAAACGCTAATGATAAAGAGTGGGATTGGTATGGAGACACGGTTCTTACTCTGACACAATTTGAAAATTTCGATATTATCCTGATTTCAATTCATTCCAGTGACCCTCTTTGCTCCATGACGGCACTGGCGCTTGCAAGATATCTTAAAAACAAATTTAATGTGACAATAATCCTTGGGGGTGAATATTATGCATACCCTCCGATTCGATACGTGATTGATGATGTCCTGAAAACCCGGGCCATCGACTATTATATCAGCGGGTTTGGAGAAATCCCCCTTGACATGCTGTTGAATTATCTGGATGGAAATAAAAAAAACACAGACCTCAAGCTCATCCCGGGTCTGTGTTATCTTGAAAACAGTGAGACAAGGACCAATCCCTATGAGCTGTTTCATGAAACGGTTGTTCCTTTATTTGATGGCCTTCCTCTTAAACTTTATCAGTGGCAGCCCAAAACAGAGCTGTTAAAAAATAAATTCATAACTGAAAACGACAGGCTTGTGCTGCCATTTCAGACAAGCACGGGG
>MGTJ01000182.1 GCA_001799395.1 Desulfobacterales bacterium RIFOXYA12_FULL_46_15
ATCCATCAGGATATTCTGAAGATGCTCATATTTAGGCGTGATTTCTTCCCAGTCCGCATTGATCCCGGGCATTATGCCGTCTCCTTTAATGGTTTAACTTTTATACAGTTTTCAAGGCAGCCGGGATCAGGAATGCCCAGCTTTCTTTGTGTATGGTAGGCAATAGCCGGGCACCCGCCATGGCAAAGATCAAACCTGTAACAGCTTTCGCAGGATTTGATTTCCAACTGCCTGAAAGAATTAAATACAGGCGAGTTTATCCAGAGTCCCAAAAAAGAATCTTCACGGAAATCACCAGCCCTGAAATCATCTTCCTGTAAAAATGCACAGGGATAAATACCTCCTTCCGGGGAGATGCAGCAGGTCAGTTTACAGGCTCCGCACATATTCAGTCCCAGTGTTCGACGCTCTTTGCCGGAAACTGAAAAAAAAGAATCTCCTGTGGAAATACCCGGATGGGTATTGAGCCAGCCTGAAAATTCAAGCATTTCATCTTTTGAAACATTCAATCGTGACCAGGACTCCTTTCCCCGGCCGGAAGGTCTGAATCTCGATATCCGACATTTTGAACCATAAGATGCTGCCAGATCAAGCATTTTATCAAGTTCCAAAATACTGAGCTTTGTCAGGACAGTATTGATACTGACTTCGATGTTTCTCTCCCTAAGACAATCCAGTGCTGCAAGGACTTTGTCAAAACTTCCCTTTCCCCGGATGGGATCATTGGATTCAGGAGCGGCGCCATCCAGGCTTACCTGGATATAGACAAGCGGATGATCAAGCCTTTTTGCAATCTGTCTGTCGATCAAGGTTCCGTTCGTGCTGATACAGGTAACCATGCCTTTTTTGTGGGCATAATCCATGAGGTCAAGGAAATCCGGTCTCATGAAGGGTTCACCGCCGCCTATGTTTAATTGGAACACCTTCATGGCAGACAGTTCATCAATGACACGTAAGCACTCTCTGGTTGTCAGCTCTCCCTTTCTTTTCGGACCTGAATCGGAAAGGCAGTGAATGCAGGAAAGATTACAATTATAGGTGACTTCCCAGGTTATATTTACTGGCGCACAAAGCCCTGTTTCAACATATTGATTGGCCATATATCAATCCTTTTGCCTCTATGATGTCAAGCAGCTTTAGGATACGTTCCTGAATCTTTTTCCGGGATTTTTCCCCTGATGCCGCCAGAGAACCGGTTATATCCTTTACACTCTTTTCCCCGTTAAAAAAACTATCTGTCAGCAAATCCTTTGACGGAACAAAATAAAGCCTTGGTCCTTTATAATCATAAAACAGGAGACCAAAACTCTCCTTTCGGACCTGTACACCGTTTGCCAGTCTATACCCTTTTGTCAATTCCATTGGCACTTCCTTGTTTTCACCAGTTCAGCCCTTACAGGACATTGTACACCCTGTGAAAAAGAAACCCCATTAGTAAATCCCGCAGATACCGTCCACTGCCAGTTCTTCAATAATAATTTCTTCAAGAACCGGTCCAACTTCCGGGTGATTTTCAATACCTGTTTTCTTTTCCTGCAAATTCATTTTTTTCACTTCACCCTCTTCTGCCGGATTGTATTTATTTTTGATCATTTTTTTCTCCCTTTATAAACAATGAATGCTTTTTTGTGGCTTTTCGCCACAGCTAATACCAGGACTCTCGCAAATTGCATGCCGATACATGAAAAATAGTCTTTTTTAAGTGTGGCAGATCCTGTTGAAAAGCGCTAATTTCTTATAAACACAGCGGGATAAATATTATTCTGCTAAAAAAAACACTTGCCGCTTTAAAAAAAAATGCATTCCCCATCAATCCCGAACGGGGCGAATAGCCACTTTCGGTCGTCACTGATTCGGTTAATTCATTGATATGACTATAAAAAATGAAAACAATACCCAGTGGGGCCAAAAGGGAAGAAGTGCCGCAATAGAGAAACCACCCTGGGAAAAAAAACCAGTGGGGTTTATGGCCCCTTTCAGCCCCATAAGCTTGAAATTGATATTTTCTTTAAATATCAAATAATTAATTTTAATATTACATCTTTGACATGATAAAATGACCCAATTCAAACAATTAAATTCAGATTGCGAAAATTAATTGTGTTTCATTGTTGTCACAGACATCATACCTTCTAACTCATTGTAATATCATAAAAAAAATAATCTCTCTTGTTTTCTGACTTTCATTTTTAAATCATTGGGCACATTAGTTGCTATATCTAAGATCCAAAACAGGAGATCCAAACAAGTTGGAATCAACAACTTGAGATTAGGGAGTCTACTGGGTTGGTGCCGGCATTCCAAATAGGAAAGGGGGTTGATACGATCCATATGCAGAAACTTTGGGAAAATCGGAATTCAAATTTAACAAAAAAGAGCCAAAGTGATTTGGCAACCAAGGAGGAATTATGACAAAGAAATCCAAAGTTTGGTTTGCAGCGGCAGGCGCCACAAATTGGACGGAAAGCACCATTTGCAAGGCCAAGGACTTATTCTATGCAGCAGGGCTGGATAAGTGCATAGAAAAAGATGACAGTGTAGCAATCAAAATTCACGGCGGCGAATACAATCGAACCGCATGTCTGAGACCCGAGTTCGTGGCCGCCATTGTCGAGGAAGTCAAGGCTTGTGGCGGGAAGCCGTTTGTCACGGATACCACAACATTGACTTATCATCTGTATAACAACCGCTGTACAGGCCAGCTTTCCATGGAAGGCGCAAACCGGCACGGAATGAATTATTCCAGTCTCCAGGCCCCGTTCATCATTGCTGACGGGTTTTATGGTGAAGATGACCTTAGGGTAGAGCTGCCTGAAGGGAACATCCTGAAGGAAACCTATATCGCCCGCGGTATCTATGAGGCAGATGCCATTATCAATCTTGCCCATGCCAAAGGACATCCCATTACGGCCTTTGGAGGGTGCATTAAAAATTTTGGTATCGGCGCCCAGTCCAAACGCGGCAAATACCAGACCCATCTTGCCTTCTGGGGTGATCCCGAAGAGGCTATAGGGTATCCCAAGGTCAACCGGGATGCATGTCAGGGAAAAGAATGTCCTTATTGTCAAATGTGTGAGGACAGTTGTCCGGAAGAAGCTATTTCCGTAAAAAAAGACGGTGTTGTCATCGATTATGAAAAATGCGCTCTTTGCTATTCCTGCCAGGTAACCTGTATGTTTACGGGCATGGGAGGTATCGGGTTCAGGGACGATTATTTCCCGCTGGCCCAGATCGCTATGGCCGATGCTGCCCTCGGCTGCATCAAAACCTTTAAAAAAGGCAAGATCGGATATATGGCCTATGCATTCGACATTGCACCGGAATGTGACTGCTTCCCCTGGAACGGCAATTATGTTGCCCCGGATGTCGGTATTTTCGCTTCAAAAGATGTGGTGGCAATTGATACCGCCATTTGTGATGCGATCGATAAGGCACCCATCGGACCCAACTCCAAGGCCGAAGAGCTGGGTCTGAAAGTCGGAGAGGACAAATTCAAGGCAATCAATGCCTTTACACCGAGAATTCAGCTCAAAGCGGCGCAAAAAATCGGTATGGGATCAATGGATTACGAATTGATTGAATATGAACCTGAATTGAATCCGGAAAACATAGCCAAGTGGCAGATCCGAAAGATACCCATGACGGTCACGCCCATGCGTCAGGTTTTTAAAAACCACCACCTGGCCTATGAGTATGAATTCGGACGGCAAGAGCTGAAACCTTGGCTCAATACCTGGAAGGAATTTGATCCGACAGCCTAAGGGCTAGTTCAGGGTAGACTTCCTAAGGAAATCAAAACGGCGGGCTGAGCATCAGCCCGCCTTAACATCCATAAACAAAGGGACAACCCAATGACACAAGTATACTGGATCAAAGGTCGCTCCAAAACCATTCAGGGAAATATTGTTTCCAGGGTCAACGCCATCCTTGGGCTTGAACCCATGGCGAAATTGATCGAACCCGACACCGGCATGGCCATAAAAATTAATCTGAGTGAAATAGGGTATTATCACTCTTTGCCGCCCATTGTCATCTCGTCCCTGTTCGAAAAGCTGCGAGAGATGGGTGTAAAGCCGGTAATTACGGATTCATGCAGCCTGTTCAAGGGGTCACGGCAAAACGGGTATGACTGGACCAATACCGTCCTGGCCCAGGGGCTGAGCAATGGAGAGATCTTTGACAACCAGATTATGCAGGCCGGCGGTTATACCAACGAAGAAGGCAAATTCTGGCCTTCGGATGGGGATCACTTAGGAGGGATTGAAATCGGTTCTCTTATGACCGATTCAGAAAAGGCAGTGATTCTCTCTCATGTGACAGCCCACCCCCTTGCCGGCCTGTCCGGATCCATTTACAACCTTGCCATGGGATTCCTCACAACAACGGGAAAACTTCGTGTTCATGACTGTATTGATATGGGTTTTGACAAATCCAAATGCATCAACTGTGATATTTGCCTTCCTTTTTGCCCGACCGGGGCTCTTTGCCGGGAAAATAAAACCATTCATTTTGACGCCCGGATCTGCAACAAATGCCTGGGATGTCTCCTGGTCTGCCCCAATAACGCATTTACCGTAAGTCCTGAAAGCGTGGTCTTGTTCCAGGAATGCCTGGTCGAAGCCGCCATGACAGTTTCAAAAAGGTTGAAAGGTGCATTTTTTATCAACTTCCTGGGTTCAGTAACCCCTCAAACCGACGATCACCCGTTTTCAGACCTGCCGTTTATTCCCGACTTAGGCATTATTGCTTCCCAGGATCCGGTTGCAGCAGACTGGATGACGTATCAGATGATTACCCGGAGCCCCGGTGTTCCAGGCTCCATAGCTCAGGACCTGGATGTTCTGGAAAAAGGGACTGACAAAATTAAAGCCATAACCGGCACCACACCGGAGCATCTGCTTGACTATGCTGAATCAACCGGCCTCGGGACCAGAAATTTCGAATTCATGAACACGTTGGAATAATTAATAAATATGGAGGTAACCGTGCATCACAGCCCAAACACAACCGAAGAAATGAAAAAGCGACATGCGCCTATTGGGAATGCCATGAAAAACATCAACTACAAAATTGCCATCATAAGCGGCAAAGGCGGTGTTGGCAAGACCGGCACGGTGGTAAACCTGGCTGCGGAATTTCGAAAAAGAGGCATGGAAATCGGCATTTTCGATGCTGATGTCCATGGCCCGAGCGTTCCCAAAATGGTGGGTGTCAAGACCGAAATGCGCGATATCCTCCGCGGCTCCCACGGCATTGATCCTGTGGTTACGGAGCAGGGGTTGAAAGTGATGTCCGTAGCCCTGATCTGGCCTGCGGAAACGACTCCGGTCATGTGGCGCGGCCAATATAAGGCACGAGTGCTCCGCCAGTTCTTAAGTTCCGTCAAATGGAATGAGTTGGATATGTTGTTTATTGATCTTCCGCCAGGGACTGGAGATGAGCCCATTACCATCATGAAATCCATCCCGGACCTGGATGGTATGGTGGTAGTCACAACACCGCAGGAAATCTCTACCATTGTTTGCAGTAAAGCCATTAATGCTGCCAAAGAGTTGAATGCGCCCATCCTGGGTCTTGTAGAAAACATGAATGCCTACCAATGCCCCGACTGCGGCAGGTTGGAATATTTTTTCGGCAAGGATAGAGGAGAGAAACTGGCTAAGACATTCAAGATTCCCTTTTTAGGCGGTATACCAATGGACGGAGAATACTCCGAATCTGCGGACAAGGGAGTCCCCATTGTATTTGAAAAACCGGAATCACTTACGGCAAAAGCCTTTTCAAAGATTGCCGATGAATTGATCAAGCAACTTCCTCAAAAGGAAAAAATCATGGTCAAACACCATGACTGGGAAGAAGACAGGGACCATCATCAAAAGATGGGTGGCAAATGGTGATCAGACGGGTCCCTAGCGGATCCGGTTTGTATATGTAGAATCAATAATAAAAAGGAACTATCATGACTGAAAAAAAAAGACCGAACGTAACCGGCAAAGGACCGGCACTGACAAAGGAAATGATGGCATTGTTCATAGAGTTGACCGAAGGCGACCTTAAGCTGTCAGATAAAGCGAGCCAAAAAATGAAAGCAGTTCTGGAAGAAAGAACTCAAGAATTCAATAAAGTCATCAAGATGGCTTTTCTGAAAACTGTAAAGGCCGGAGAAGTTGCCTATGACTGCAAGGAAATGACTTTGGAAATGCAAGCCGCTGTCGGCTCCGGAGATGAAGCCCGGGCTATGGAAATTCTGGAAATCTTAACCAATGACTTAGACGAGCTCCTTCACAAGATTAAAACATTTGTTGTCAGAATGACATAATACTTTAAGGATGGTTATGGAAAAGCAGCTTACAGATGACTTGATGAATATCTTAGAGGTTATTTTGGAAAAAGGCGGAACCGATTGTTCAGGTACATGCCATCACCGGAAACCCGGAGAATTTCACTGTCATACATTCGCAGCTATGCTGAAGATATCATCCATGGGTGTAAAAAACCGGATTTTAACGCTACTGCGAATGGGGCTTCTGGAGCGCCATAGAATAGAGCATAAGGATGTTTCCCCTTTGGTGCGGTTCATGGTTTCCGAGGCAGGCAAAGCTGTATTGGCAAAAAAGGGACAACTCAGAAAGTGATGTCCCGTTAAGTGAGGGGCGGAAAGGATTATTTTATGGCGAACATGATGCATACAAAGGTTGTGGAACAGGTTAACCGGGCCATCCAATTGATGGACGACTTTCTTCGAAACAAAATTGATACGGAAGGTTAT
>MGTJ01000183.1 GCA_001799395.1 Desulfobacterales bacterium RIFOXYA12_FULL_46_15
AAGACCCCTTGAAGACTACAAGGTTGATAGGCCAGGTGTGTAAGCACAGTAATGTGTTCAGCTTACTGGTACTAATCGGTCGTGAGGCTTAGCCACTTCTTTCCACCCTTAAGTTTGAACGCTTTAATGCGGACATATGAAAGATATTTATTACAATTGATTAATATATTAGGATCTTTTGGACATGCCGATTCATACTTCAAAAGTCCGGGATCCAAACATCTTAATCCGGTAGCTATGGCAAAGAGGCCACACCCGTTCCCATCTCGAACACGGAAGTTAAGCTCTTTTGCGTCGATGGTACTGCATGGGTGACTGTGTGGGAGAGTAGATCGCTGCCGGATTATCCCTTATAAGAGCCCCGCCTGATTTTAAATAATCGGACGGGGCTCTTTTTATTTCTAATGCGGTAATCGTCGACATCGCTTATTTGGGTGACCGGATATCAAACCGGGGTGAAGCAAGCATGCGTTTGATTTCTTCCTTGAGGTTGGTTTCATCCGGATTCCGGGTGCTTTCTGCCATGAGAAGATTAAAAAGGGCCTGCTGCTCCACCGGATACAGGAAATCCGTTCCGGGATTATCCCTGACCTGGATATGGGCGGCCCAGGGCACAAAATAAGTAGTTGGCGGATAGTCTTCGTACTCGGATATGTCGATATTGAGGCCTGCAATGTAAAGAAGGTTTTTCCCCGTATATTCCCTGCCCCGGCGGATGGATTCAACAGCCCTTGCAAATTCATGCTGGATATTGATTTTTGCTGCTCTGAGCAGGGGGTTTCGAGAGGTAACGATCTTGGGCATGAAATCAATGATGTTACGTTCAAGCAAAATACTTTCATCGGTTTCATGAAAGTCTTCACGGAAAAAGAAAAGATCCTCGGTGAGGTGATCCCCCATACATTCTCCATTCCCGGATTTCCATTCATAGCCGGACAAATCCATCCTTTTTTTGAACTCATCGGTTACTTCAAAAGACTGCATGGTACTGGAAGCCCCCACAGGCCGGATCACCCCGTCCTCACGTATTTTTGCAATGTTCTGCAATCTTAAAACCAGCCCGTTTTTTACCGGATGAGTGAAAAAATCAATAAAGGAGTTTTTTACCGTAATCAGGAAAGCTCCGGAATCGGATACGGATAAAAAAATCCGATCACGGGCAAACCGGTACTGTTCAAGATAAGGAGTGATCACATGGGAGAGTTTTCCGCAGGAAACCGAAGTGGTTTTGTCAGCTACCTTTGGTCTTCGAAAGGTCCCGTAAACGCCGGTATCAGGCTCATAGCCCACATGGCTTGCCTGGACAATAACAGAGTCTTCTCCATGGCTCGCATGGGGCGCATGCCTGTCAATGGCCATGATTCCGCCGACACGGCCGTGATTGAACGGGAAGATTCCAAAATGCTTTGTCAGAAGGATAATGGGAACTCCCTGATTTTCATCAGAACAAAAAGCTCTGGACGGCATGATAAATCCCTTTCTGAATCCGAGCCTGATGCACAGGTTGTAAAGCCGGGGAACAAATTCCGGGTAGGGAATGGCCATTCCGTCCACGGCAAAATCAGCCATTCCCCGTAAAATGGTCACCAAAGGATAAGGTTTTGCGGTTATCATTATTTATCTCCCAAAGGTTGTTTTTCAATAATATATGCTGAACAGACAGGCTTCGGCGTCGCAGTGAAAAAGAGGTGAGGATCAGATGTCATCTCAATTCGTTACGGTTATCCTGAAAAATAAAATATGGCAATACATTTTTCTCTTTTAGGTTTGATAAAAAAAATTTTAAGAAAAGGGAATAGGAACATTGACGAATTTTTTCAAACAATCTATTCAACAATATTATCGAAATCGAGGTCACATCCGGACCCAAAGCAGAATACTGCGGGGATGAGTATTATGAGCCGGACCTGCCCAGAAAATACCCGCAGAAACAACCAATGGCCACGGACAGGCCAAGACCTTCAAGGGCCAGGCAAAGCGATACCGACACCGGGAGCCGGACGGCGTGGGTTGCAGCTTCAATGTGCCCGGCCATAGCCGGGACGACCGGGTTCAATTCCCAGGGAAGTGGTATGGAAATGGAGAGAAAGCTTAAGGAACAGGAGATCAGATATCCCAGGAAAACCCCCAGGATTCCGCCGGAAATAGCCTGGATAAAAGCTTCGGCCGTCAATTGCCGCCGGACTTCCTGCCGGGTCCAGCCAAGGGCTTTCAAGGTTCCGATTTCCTTTTTACGTTCCAACAGATGGGAGGCCATGGTTTTCATGATGAGGAGCACTGCCCCGGCAAGTCCTGCTACGGAAACAATAAAGGAAAATTTCTCCGATATCATGGAAACCCCGCCCATGAGTTCGAGAAAAGAATCCGAACTGTTGACCGATGCTCCGGGCACAAGGGACAGGGTTTCTAATTTGATTGAATTCAGCATGGCCGGGTCTTCCAGTTTGAGATAGAAAAGATTTACAGCATCCGGTTTTCCCTTGAACAAAGCCCTTGCACTGTCAAGGGTGGTGTAAATATTGGCGGCTGCCACCTGGGGGCCTTCTTTGATCTCAATCAGCCCTGTAACCGTAAAAGCCTTTTCTCCCAGTTGAAACATATTGCCTATTGCTGATTTCTGAAATTTTGCAAAATGTTTTTCCAGGGCGATTTCATCAGAATTTTGAGGGAACCGCCCCTCTTTTACCCATTCTTTTACTTTTACGGCTCCCAGGGCCGGTTGCCCGGCGTCGACCCCCATAATGGTCCTGAATCCTATGGATGTAAATTCCCACAGGAGCAGGGCATTGGCATTTTCCCCAGGCAACTGTTTCAGGGCAAAAAGTTCCCCGGGTTCAAACACCTGGTTTGAGAACGGAAGCAGGATGCCGCGCATGGATGCTGCCGGGATACTGCCGTTTTCCATCCGGCTTGCCCCCCGCTGGACAATGAGGTCGGCCCCCATGTTTTTAAAGGGCTGCCCGGCTGCCTCACGGTATGCTGCGGCCACGGCACTGATGGAGATAAAAAGGGCAATCCCGGCAGCAATACCGGTGATATTGACCAGGGTCCGGTTGCGGTATCCTTATAGTTCGGCAGGAGGGTCTTTAAATCCCTGAGTGTTGGCTGCATAGGGCCGTGGTTCATATAAAGGATATCGATCTGAACCGGGTTTTTGGCAAAAGAGGCCAAAGGGGCAAAAAAGAGGGTGAGAAACCCGGCCAGATCCAGATCATGGGTGACCATGAGAAGGGACAGGCCCTTGTCTTCATGAAGGCGTTTTAAAATGTCCATAATGGTTTTACCGGTATCTGAATCGAGATTCCCGGTGGGTTCATCTGCAAAGACGATCTTGGGGTTGTTGACCAGTGCCCTGGCAATGGCCACCCGTTGTTTTTCCCCGCCGGAAAGGGCGGCAGGCCGGTGATCCGAGCGATGGGTCATTTCCATCTGCTCCAGGAGGGAAACAAATTCCCATAAGATCTTCAGGCACATCCCCGGCCCGCTGCACCGTGATATCGGCCCCGATCTCCTGGAGCGGCATCCGGGCGGCCCGGGTATAGGCGGATGAAAGGGCGTTGAGGGTGATCAATACGGCCATGCCCACGGCCAGGCCCAGGATCGCCGTCAGGGTCCGGTGCCTGCGATGCCATAATTCCTTTATCATATAATGCAATTCCATTATTTTCCCTCCATATGACCGGCAGAAAGTCTCAGGTAAGCATTGGCAAAGGAATCCGGCGGAACTGCGTCAAATACCCTGACCGATGCAAGGGTCAGGGCCTCTCCTGGATCAAAGACAGAAGGGATTGCAGACGGCTGTTTCATTTTTTTAATGAGCACATTTCCCGATATCGTACCCGCCAGTATGCCGATCATTGCCAGGGCAGCCATTGCCGCGGGCATGGGCAAAAGCGCCCGGGCCGGACCTATGATCCTTATCAGGAAAGGTTCCCGTCTTTGTCCGGTTTTGGACAGGATCTGCCTTAAAAAACCGTCACCAGGTTCTATTGCCGGCAGGGTCTGCAGCATTTGGCAGGTCTTTTCCCATGATTCATATCGACCCCTGCAATCTTCACAGGAGTGAAGATGGGTCATAACGGCCTTTCTTTCAGACGGATCAAGCTCACCGTCCTGGCAGGCTGACATTTTTTTTTTGAATATACCGGCAGCTTTTCATCATCATAATTTTTCCTTTCAATTCATATAAACAGCCAAGATCTAAATATCCTGCGTTTGCAAAGATTAATCTTTTTATTGTGGATGATAAGCAGAAAACCAGTGCCGATAGAGAAAAAATCTGGCCTAAGCCGGAACTCTGCTTTAGGTTCGAATTTTTATGTGTGATACCTGTGTAAAAAATATACAATTAAATAAAATGATTTTTTAAGTTCCTGGGATGAATTCATCTTATATGCTGGATTTATATTGGATTATCAATATGTTGTAAATATTACTGAATCAATGGCATGCCTATTGCTTATCAAGAAGTAGGTTGTTTGCTTATACACATTAACTAAAATTCAATTTAAGGAGGCGTAATCATGAAAACAAAACTCTGGCTAACGGCCATGCTGTTCATTGCAGGTGTTGTTCTGTCGTCCTGTTCCGGCCCGGGGTATGGCCATTACGGGCACCATATGCATAATGGCTTTCAGCAGGAAGCAGGGGGCTGGTAACCGGAATCTTTTAAACTATTATTAACTCACTGCTGAAAGGCAGATAATTTAAGGAGAAAAAACATGTATAGAAAATTTAATCGACAATAGCACCCCTCCTGCCAAGGATAATATGACGAAGAACCAATACCAAAAAGAGAGGAAACCCGATCAAATGGATTCCTTACAGCAGGACCATGTGAATATGCCTGATATGGAATAAAAAGACGCAGGTACCTGTTTACAGGCTGATCTTGAAAATTTTCACAGCATTTTCATACCCGATTTTTTTTGCAAGTTCCTCAGGCAGCGACATCATCAGTTTTTTTGATCCTTCCAGTTCAAGCCGTCGTTTGTTCATGGCATCCATGGGCTGGTAGAACTGATCGGTTCCCATCATGAACCGGTCCGGGAACTCATTGAGCATTGCGAGCCAGACCGGGTCAATCCCTCCCTGTTGCAAGGGATGATTCAGAGCATCGCCCCGGTTTTTTCTGATTTTGATATCCATAAAAAGATTGGGATGAGCTTTTAAAAGCCTGCTCATGAGTTCCCGGGTTCGATGCCCGGTATTATCCCACCCGGCATGGGACCAGATGACAACCGCTGATCGGTTGTGTGCAAGAAGACGTTCAAACGCTTCGATATTGGCGGTCAGCCTTGACGGATTGCTGCCGGACGGAATATGGCCGGGCCGGTCCATTTCAGAAGGAATGGCTTCCATATGAATTTCTATGGGTACATCATGACGGGCGGCGATGTCGCACAACAAGAGGAGAAGCGGATGGTCTGCGGATACGGATTCGTAGGGGTGGTTGGCCTGCATGGAAAAATGTTCGATGACCATTTCACCGATCCCGATGGCGCCGTCTTTGATTATTTTTTCAGCAGTCTCTTCAAATTTCTGTTTCAACTCCGGTGATACATCCCCTTTGGCAGCATCATGGAGCATGATATTCAGGGTGCCGCCGCCACCCATAAAAAGAAAGCGATCCGGGTAAGCTTCTGCAATTTTTTTAAGAGGACCATAGGTATATGAATCCGATTGGCTCGAAGTGAACGGGTGAGGCATGAGAATGACTTTCTTGATTCCGTATTCATCCATGGCCCTCAGTGCCGCCTGTGCCCCGCCCATGAAATCCACGGCTCCCTGACCCACATAGGGAAGAATATGGTTATGGGTATCAAAAAGAAAGAACCGGGCATTTCGTCCTTCCTCTGCAAATACAGGACTTGAGAAGGCAAGCAATACAACGATACAGAACAGCTTTTTAAATCTCATGGTGTCTCCTTTCATATCTCTTGTAAATTTAATTTAAAGGCTGGATTTTTCATCAGTGATCGACAAGGAGCAGAATAGTCTTCACTGATTTGAAGAATAGTCTACAATAAAAACAGGCAACACTCAACGGCTTTTTTATGACATGGCATTTCATCGGTCAATCAGTCCATGGGTGAAAATCAGGATGAAAGTATCCGGGTTACTCCAGCCAGGTTTTATAATTTTCAAACCCCTGATAATTGCCTGTCGCCGGAAAATAGTTCAGCCTTAGTGCAGCCTTCTCTATGGACATGGTCATGGATCTGGCAATATATCCCACTGAAAACCGTGTCATTGACGGAGTCTTGTTCCCAAATGGAAGAAGGCTCAGCATTTCCATCATTCCTGCGATGACTTTGGCAACAGATTCAGGGATGTTTTTCGGTTTAAACGGCCGGTTGAAAATTTTCAGGATAAGACCGAACCATTCCCTGACACTGATGGGGTCATTGTTGGAAATATTGTAAACCTCATTCCATGCCCCCTCTGGTGCAAAAAGACAGTTTCTGACCGCGGCGGCAAGGTTGCCGACATATGTGATGTCAACCATGGCCTTTCCATTATTGATCAAAGGGAAATTCTTTTTTTCAGACATTTTCAGAATACGGGGGACAATGGTATTGTCATACCGTCCGTAAACCGCCCTGGGTCTTAAAATTATGGATTTGAATCCTTCATGTGCCAGGTTCAGAAGAGTTGCTTCTGCCAGTAATTTTGTTTTTCCGTAAGCAAATTGTTTTTCAGGGACAGGGTCGCTTTCAAGGATGTTGAACCTGTCCTTTCCTGTAAAATAAACACTGGGAGAGGAGATAAAGATGATATTTTGTATATTGTGTGTTTTGCAGGCCAGGATGACATTCTGAGTCCCTGTGACATTTGTTTCAAAAAAATCATTGAACCTTCCCCAGTCCCCGGTTTTTCCGGCACAGTGAATGACGGCATCCGCTGGGCAAAAGGCGGCTGCCACTTGAGAGGGATTTCTGATATCCGCTTCCATAAAATGGATTCCCTCTTTTTTCAGCTCATTGCCGATTTCAGGCGAACGTCCGGTTGCGATTATTTCAATCCCGTTGCCGTAAAGGTCTTCAGCCAGGTTTCTTCCGATGAATCCTGTAGCACCCGTGATGATGATTTTCATACTGATCCGTCTCCTTTTCCAGGTAATAAATAATGTGGATTTATATATGGGATATTTATTCTTACAGTTGTTCCATGACCTTTGCTGCTTTCGATTTTCAGTCTTGATAAAGGCCCGTAAATCTGTTCCAGCCGTTGATTTACATTTTTAAGCCCCATGCTTGAATAGAAGGGCTCACTTTTGTTTTTGCAAAAAACGGTATCAATGATTTCCTGTGGAATACCCACCCCGTTATCGATTACCCGGACATGGAGTATGCTCTTTTCCCTGTCAGCTTCAATCCGGATCATTCCGCCGTTCACCTTTACCGAAATCCCATGCTTTACTGCATTTTCCACAAGCGGCTGGATGATCAGCGGGGGTATGGGACATTCTCTTGCATCCGGCGCGACATCGATCTTATACCTGATCCGATCGCCAAAACGGGCGTTCTCTATGGCAAGATATGATTCTACCTGTCTGAGTTCATCTTCAAGCGGAATGTATTCCCGGATGTCCTTGATATTTTTTCTCAAATAATTTGACAGCTCCAGGAGCAACTGGCGTGCTCTGTCGCTGTTGGTCCTGCAAAAAGATGCGATGGTGTTAAGGGAATTAAATAAGAAATGAGGGTTGATCTGGGCCTGGAGGCGCTTGATTTCAGCCCTGTCAAGAAGCTGGGCCTTGATCTGGATTTCCTGGAGTTCCAACTGGGTTGAAAAAAGCTGTGCAAGACCTTTTGCAATTTCAAAATCAATATAATTTAAAGGATTCTTCTTGTCTCCGTAAAATTTCAGGGTTCCAATAGTCTTGTTGAATTTCATAAGCGGAACGACAATAGCGGATTGATACATCTTATAAGGGACTTCTTCACCGGCTGAGGCATCGTTTCCGGCAAATATGGCTTCGCCTTTA
>MGTJ01000184.1 GCA_001799395.1 Desulfobacterales bacterium RIFOXYA12_FULL_46_15
AGGGCCGGACCCAGGGGAATGCTCCACTATAGTTGCTTTTGGAGCCGTTCCCGTCCTTGACCGTATATAGCCTGCAAGCCTTGCAATGGTATTCAGATCCCTGAGCTTTAAATCATCAGGCACGGATAACCCGAAATGGGATGCGATCTTGGCAAAAATCTCAACCTGTTTTACCGTGTCGATTCCAAGGTCTGCCTCAAGATCCAGACCTTCTTCCAGCATATCGGACGAATAACCGGTCTGACCGGCAATGACTTCTTTTATCACAAGGGTGACATCTTCAGCCATTACAGCCGGTTCCCCGGCAACAGGGCCGGACCCAGGGGAATGCTCCACTATAGTTGCTTTTGGAGCCGTTCCCGTCCTTGACCGTATATAGCCTGCAAGCCTTGCAATGGTATTCAGATCCCTGAGCTTTAAATCATCAGGCACGGATAACCCGAAATGGGATGCGATCTTGGCAAAAATCTCAACCTGTTTTACCGTGTCGATTCCAAGGTCTGCCTCAAGATCCAGACCTTCTTCCAGCATATCGGACGAATAACCGGTCTGACCGGCAATGACTTCTTTTATCACAAGGGTGACATCTTCAGCCATTACAGCCGGTTCCCCGGCAACAGGGCCGGACCCAGGGGACTGCTCCCCTATGGTTGCTTTTGGAGCCGTTCCCGTCCTTGACTGGATATAACCTGCAAGCCTTGCTATAGTATTCAGCTCTCTGAGTTTTAAATCATCCGGTACGGAAAAGCCGAATTTTGAGGCAATATTGCCGAATATCTCCACCTGTTTGACGGTATCGATCCCGAGATCAGCCTCAAGATCCAGTCCGTCATCCAGCATATCGGCAGAATAACCGGTCTGTTCGGCAATAATGGCTTTAATGGAATCGAGTATCTCTATTTCTGCGGCAACCGGTTTTATTTCAACAGGCTTTGTCTCAACCGGTTTTGTAATCTTCTCCGGGACAGGTTTTCTTATCACGGCTGTTGCAGAAGGTGCAGGCATGGCCGGCATCAAGGTTTTTTTTGCCGCTTCAGCCTTGATCGTTTCTTTTGCCCTCACCGGCAGGGATTCGCCGCCGGCCATAGCGCAGAGGGTATTGTCAATCACCTTAAGTTCAGGATGATCAGATCCGGTAATCTCTGTCAGCCAGGTCTGATATCTTGCATTTCCTTCAACTGCATTTTCCTCGATGCGTTTGACAAACATAAAGGCGAAATGCGAACCAAAACCAGCAGCAAGATGCAGCCCATATTCAGAGGAAATTCTATCCTGGCCTGAAAAATTGAGCTTTTTAAAATGCTCGGGTATTTTTTTAAGATTTGCAATGGGTGGGGCTTTCCTTTTCTGAAGGGCCTTTACCAGCACGACATCTTCTATGGCAGCACCCAGGGTATGCCCGGTAAACCCCTTGGTATTGGAAATACAGATACTACTCAAATGACCGGCAAAAGTAGTTTCAAGGGCTGTTACTTCCGCATCCGCACTCCCGCCCCTGGCCGGGGTATAGGTTTCATGGGACATGAACAGAAGCTTGTCTGCATAATCTTCTTTTTTAAGATTGTTCTGTTTTTCCACCTTTGAGATAAATTTCTTCATCTCCCTGGACATGTGAGGAACATCAATATTATAGGTGTGATAGGCTGAATTGGCGATGTGTGTCCCGAGAATCTCGCATTGCCCGTTCATTCCTCTTTTTTTAGCACAGGTTTCACTTTCAATTACCAGGCCGACGGCACCGGAGCCTAAAATAGTACCGTTCCGGTCCTCATCAAAGGGTTTGGCAGCTTCGGACACCCGCTTTTTGATGGTGGCCGCACCCAGGGCCAGAAACCCTGATCCTACCCACTGGTTCTGTTTTGGGGAAGTTGCATTTTCACCCCCAACCACAAGGACCCTCTTACATCGCCCGACCCTGATCCAGTCTTCGGCAATGCCGATGGCAAGGGTGGTGGAAGCACAGGCCGAACTGACCAGGGTATTGGGACCCTTTGCCTTGATAATCATGGCAAGATGGGCTGAACCCAGGGGACAGGCATTGGCAAGGAAATCCCGGTCAAATTTATAGATTTCAAAATCACTGCGCTTTCTTGATTTTGCCCTGAAAAACCATTCCGTCAATTGTTCCTTGATCTCAATGTCTTTAATCTTTTCCATGAGAAAATAATAAATATTTTCAAATTCTTCATAGGGTTTTAAAAAGAATTTTTCATAAAAATATTTTTCCAGCTCTGAAATCATGGTTTCCCCACTGGGCCATAAAGACGTAATAATGACACCGGTTTCTTCCTGCATTTCCTCGGGTAGGGCAAACCCGTCCGGGATCAGGGTCTTTCCATCTTTCATCTTTTTATACTGCATCACAAGGGGGATATTGGCATCTTTCAATGCCTCGATTCCGGCGGCAATCCCGATAGCCATGCTGATATCATACTGTTCCTTGATGCCGTATTCGTCATTCAGATTAAAATATCCGAGCTGCCCGGCCAGATGAATGACATCTTCTGTTTTAGTGATCTGGACAAATCTTGCATTTCCATCCGGCTGTTTATAAAGTTTGGTGATGTTTTTATCAGTGAATCCTTCCAGGGCCTCACTGCTAAGAAGGTCAATGAAATTTTCACCATTTAAAATGGCATCAAAATTATCCTTTGCAAACACACGCCTTGTTTTTCCGGGAAGCCCTACAGAGACACCGGAAATCAATACCCGGCCGGTGTTGAAATTGTACCGTTCCATGGCCTCGATGGCTGTTTCCCGTTTCTGGAGCTGGTATTCCTTGTAGAGGATCTGGTCAATGAGGGCCTGGTTGTTGAGTTTAAACGTTTCAAAATCCTCGCTGGGCTGAATCTTTGGCAATTTTTCCTCCACAAGGGCTGCCTGAACCACCGGCACCTTTGTGGGCGCAAAAACGGCATTCAAATCGCGAAGATAGCTTCGGCAGGCTTCAAAGGATTTTATTTCACCCGCCTTTGCATCAACAGACACGGTTATCCCGTAATCACCGATATGGATATCCTTTAAAAGATTGACCAGCAGCCTGGACGGCCCGATCTCGATAAAATGGGTCAGGTCCGAAACATAGACCGTTTCAATGGATTTGATAAATTCAACAGGAGAGATTATCTGTTTTGCCAGAAGGTCCTTGACTTCTTCAGGCCTTTCCGGAAAGGGTTTTGCATGGGTATTGGATATGATTCTGCCGAACCGGGTCTCATTAAAGGAAACAGTGTCAAGATAGGCCCTGAGTTCTGTGGATGCTTCGGTGAGCAAAGGGGTATGAAAAGCCCCGGTCAGGTTCAGCTTTTTAAAAAACGTACCCTGCTGGGTCAGAAAATTACAGAATTTTTCAATATCATCGGACTTCCCAGACACGGCAGTCTGTTTTTCGCTGTTTTTATTTGTGATATAGATATTGGAAACAAAGGATTCCCTGATCAGATTCTCGGTTTCTTTTTCATTTTTAAATACCACCATGATTTTTCCCGGTACCTTCAAAGTGGCCTCATACATGAGATCGGAACGTTTGATGACCAGGCGCATGGCATCGGCAAAGGACAGCATTCCGCTGCAAAAAAGAGCGGTATATTCGCCCACGCTGTGGCCGATATAATAATCCGGGGAAAATCCTTCCCGGGCCAGACGGCTGTAAATGGCGGCAGAAGAAAGAAAAATCGCTGGCTGGGTATTCTGGGTGGAGTGGATAGCCTCATCCGTACCAAACATCATATCCAGAAGGGAATACCCCCTTTGTTCAACAAAAATCTCTTCCCCTTTTTCCATGATCATCCGGATATGACTGTCTTTTTCAAACAGATCCTTCATCATCCGGCTTCTCTGGGCTCCCTGGCCTGAAAGGAGCGCAACTATCCTGAGTTTCTTTCCCCTGTCATCAGAGGAATAGGCATGGTCCACCAATACAATGTCATCTCCTGCCGCTTTTTTGAATTCTGCTTCTACAACCGGCGGTTTGGTTTCAAGGATGACCGGCAAGGTACTCATGATCATATGGCAGTGGTTGCCGCCAATCCCGTTGACATTAGCGGCAAACCGGTATGGCCTGCCCTTTTGTCTGATCATCACCTGTTTTGCAGGTTTCAGAACCTTGCTGTCGTTCAAAATGGAATGTTCAGGATCATAATTAAAATCCGGCAAAATTTTTCCGTTTTTATTCATGAGCATGAGTTTGGCCATGGCCACAGCTGGGTTGGCAGCCTTGAAATATCCAAACTGGGATTTGATGTTCCCGCAGTGCATTTCATTATCAAAGCACTGTTCAATCACCTGTTTTTCAACAATGTCGCCAAAAATATTGGAAAATGCAAACAGATCGAGATGGTTGATATCCTGTTTCCGGATACCGCTTTTATAATAGGCTTCATTTATGGTGGAAACAAAGGTCTGTTCAGAGGGGGCCAGAATATGATCCGGCACGCTGGACCGCACTGCACATTCATTGATCTCACCCAGGATTTCCATGTTGTATTCACGGGCTTTTTTATAGGTAGTCATGATGTGAATGGCAGCCCCTTCTCCCATGACATACCCGTCTGCCCTGGAATCAAAGAAATTGCAATCACTTTCCGATAAAAGCCCGAGGCGTTTGAAAGCCATGAGAACCGCAGGATAAAGATTACAGTCCACCCCTCCGGCCAGTACAAAATCAAGATCTTTCTGCTTTAAATTCCGTGCAGCATTTCTCATGGCAATAAAAGCGGATGCACAGGAGGCGTCAATCACGTAATTGGCTCCGTTCAATCCGAAATAATTGGCGATCCGGCCGGAAATGATATTGGACAAAAGGCCGGGTGTTGTATCTTCATTATTTTCCGGAATTGATGTGCGGATGGCTTCAACCAGCTTTTTAGCAAGCCGGGTTCGCTTTTCAGGATCAAGTGTCTGACAGTTTTTAATGATATTAGCGATAAAATGTTTCCGCACCCGGATGATATTTTTGCTCTGCCTTTCCCCGGCAATGGTTCCCAGGATGACCCCCACCTTGTTGGCAGGCTTCAGTTCCTTTAAAAGTCCTGAATTTTCAAGTGCCTCATCGGCTGCCTCAAGACCGAAAATCTGCCCTCTTTCGATGGACTTCACCATCATGGGCGGCATCCGGTATTTCAGGTTGTTGAATTTATAATCCTTTACCACTCCGGCCTTTACCTTGGGCAGCCGGTAAAAGGACTTTTTATCCAGGTCGGCATAAGCATCGTTGTCAAAGTGAAGAAGAGGAATATCCGACAATTGTTTTTTTCCTGACAGGAGTTTTTCCCAGAATTCATCCGTGTTTTTTGCTCCTGGCAGAAAGACCCCAAGCCCTGCCACAACGATCCTGTCATCATTAAAATCATAGGAGGGATCAGTAAAAATATCACGGTTAAGCGGTTGATACTGATCGGTCATCTGTTCAACCACGATATGATAATTTATCCCGCCAAACCCATAGGAAGAAACAGCCGCTTTTCTGGAATCCTTCCCATTAATTTTCCAGTCTTCTGCATCCTTGACGATAAAAAGGGAAGACGTACTTAAATCATGGTTTTTTGAAAGCTTTTCAAATTGACCATTGGGAGGGAGGATGCCTTTATTGACAGCGAGAAGAGCCCTTAAAAGCCCTGCTGACCCGGCACATCCCAGGAGATGCCCGATCTGGGATTTGATGGAGCTGATGCCTGCCCTTGCATTCCGGTAGACAGCAGCCAGGGTTTCAAGCTCGGCCTGATCGCCGATGATGGTGGATGTGCCGTGGGCTTCAATAAAACCGATATCTTCAGGTCTTATCCCCGGACGGATATTTTCAAAACATCTCTCTACACTTAACACCTGGCCTTTGGGATTGGGTGCGGCAATGGCTTTTCCCTTGCCGTCGGAACTTGCGCCAATGGAATTGATGACGCCGAATATTTTATTGTTGTCCCGGAGCGCATCTTTCATCCGTTTCAACACAAAGACCACCGAGCCTTCGCCCAGAATAAATCCGTCTGCCCGTTCGTCAAAGGGATATGATCCGACCGCGGAAAGAGTTCCCATTTTTGCAAACCCGATAAAAGATTCAGGAGCCAGATGGGTATTGACCCCGCCCACAATGACCTGGTCATGTTCTCCGGACAAAAGCTCACCGGTTGCGGCTTCAAGGGCGGTTACCGAGGATGCGCAGGCTGCATCCACAATATAGTTTGCCCCCCGGACACCCAGATGGCTTGCAATTCTGGAAGCTTCAATATTCAACAAGATCCCGTGGACCGGGTCATAACCTTTGTTTTCCCCTTCTATTCCCTCCATCAGGACCTGTTTCACCATTTCTTTTTCCGGTCCGGTCAAGGCCTGGTATTCATTGGTTTTTTCCATCATGGAGACCAGTTCGGGATACCAGTATTTCAGTTGAAGGGTATTGCCGAGTTCGTTGGAAAGACAGGTGGCAATGATAACGGCTGTTCTTGAAGGGTCATTGCAGGCGAGCAGGTTGTTCTCCCCCAGGAGGCCTGCATTTTCAACAGCCTTATAGGCAGTCTGGAGAACCATCTTCTGGCTGCGGGAAAGCCTTTTTTCCTTTCCTTCAGCATACCCGAACCGTTCAAAGTCAAATTCAAAATCATCAATATGCCCTGCCAGGATGGTATAGGTTTTATCCTCGGCACTCCTGTCCGGATCATAATACAGGTCACGATCAAATCTTGATTCGGGCATGGGACTGATGGAATATTTTTTATTGAGAATGTTTTCCCACAAATGTTCCGGATCATGGGCATGGGGCAGGGTGCAACCTACGCCCACAACAGCGATCTCATCCTTGATTTTATTTTTCGGGCTTGAAAAGATCTCGAGGAAATTCAGATTCCGGTAAAGGGTTGACTTGGTCTCAAAAAATTTGTCATGAATCTTCTTTATGGTCACCGGCCCGTCAAAAAAGGCAAGGCCGTCCCCCACGAGGAAATTTCCTCTTTCCCTGTGAGCATCATCATCAAACCAGGTATAGTTTTCCGGTCCCGGGTTTTTAAAATCCGGCAGAAACCCTTTTGCACCAATGAGCAATGACCCGATATTTCTTTTTTCAAAGGTCCGTTTCCTATTCTCAAGACTCTCCTTGTTCCGGATCATTTCCGCTTCGGTTTCCACCATCATCCGGGCAAATTCCGTAGGGGCGGTCCTGGAGGCCAGCCCGAGGCTTTTGCCGATGACCATGGTTTCATTCTCCTCAATGAGAATATCCCGGTATTGCGGTTTGATGCATTTTGTTTCCACGATTTCATCGGCAAAAAGATAGGCTGTTCCAACCTGC
>MGTJ01000185.1:0-6705 GCA_001799395.1 Desulfobacterales bacterium RIFOXYA12_FULL_46_15
AAAACGATCAATATGAATGAAATTGCCACAACTGCGCCAATACCAATGGGAAGGGTTCCATGGGTCATATCCTTGTAGAGTTTTTCCTTTTTATACGCCAGGTGCTGTTTCCGGTATCCCAGGAACAGCCATAAATTTACGGCAAAAAATAATGCTCCGTTGGTTGTTATTTTTTGGAAAAAGCCGGAAATTCCTTTTGCAAACTCAATCAGGACACCTTCGGATATCCGGTTCAGGGCATTCAGGCACTTATCCAGTGCATGGTAGCCAAACCGTCCCAGCTTCCGGTATATCCAATCCGCATCCAGATTCCGGCTTTTTACTTCAGGCACATAATAGCCGGACAGGATCAGGAGGGTAAAGGCAAAGGCGCCGAACATCAGCAATTGAAGCTGTCCTACGACATGAGCACCTGTATAGGGTTCATAATGAACCAAAAAAGGAAGAAGTGCATAAAGGGGCTTGTAATATACCCCCAGACCGATGCAGATAAAGGCACAAATCCCCATGGCCATCAGCATGTTCAGGGGTGGTTCCTTTGCCCTGATACCTGAATCATGACCGAAAAAAGTAAAAAACGGCACCTTGATACCGGCATGGTCTACCACGCCTGTCGAGGCAAACTGAAGTATCAGCCAGAGCAGGAATATTTGCTCTTTGGCAGATGCAGCAAGGATCATGGATTTGGAAACAAATCCGGAAAACAGCGGGAAAGCGGATATGGAAGCCGATCCAACAAGACAGAACAAACAGGTCAAAGGCATGGTTTTATAAAGCCCGCCGATTTCCGTACATTTGATCTTGCCCGTCATCTGGAGAACCGACCCGGCTGCCATAAACAAGAGTGCCTTGTAGATAATGTGGCAGAAGGCATGGGCTACGACCCCGTTCAGGGCCAGTTCGGTGCCGATGCCGATCCCGACCAGCATGAAACCGACCTGGTTGATAAGACTGTAGGACAGGACCCGGCGGATATCATTTTCCAAAACCGCATAAAAAATCGGAACCGTTACCATGCACGCACCGATCACCATCAGCAGTTCGGTGCCGGGAAAGGTCCGGATAAGAAGATACACAGCCGATTTGGTTGTAAATGCGCTTAAAAATACTGTGCTGGTAGGAGTCCCCATGGGGTAAGCATCCGGCAGCCAGGCATGGAGCGGCATGGCTGCGGCATTAAGAGCAATGCCGATAAAAATGAGCCATGAAGAAAGACCGCTAAGCCCTATAAAATCAAAGGCAATGGTACCGGTTTCATGTATATAAAGCACAATGCCGGCCAAAAGAAACAGCCCGCCGGCCAGATGGACCATGATATACCGAAATGCAGCGTCCCTTGAAGCTTTGGTTCGTGAAGCCGTGATCAGGAAGGTTGAAGCAATTGCCATGATTTCCCAGAACAGGTAAAGGGAAAGCAAATCCCCTGCCATGACAACCCCAAGGGTAGATCCGGCATAAATCAGGCCGGATACATGCTGAAGATTGTCTTCTACTTTCAAAGCAAACAGGACCCCTAAAAAGGTCATAAGGGTGAATACCAGTGCAAAAACCCGGGAAAGCCTGTCCAACCGCCCCAGGATCAGATCATACCCTAAAAATTCAATAATCCCGTAATTTCCCAACTCTGTATTGATCAGGACTATCAGGACAATTACCGGGAGGGCCAGCATATAAGCCCGTAGTATATTTCCCCGCAAAAACGGGATAAGCGCAGCACCTAAAATAAGAATAAATGCAGGGGGAATAAGATTAATCATCATAGTAATCCTCTTTTCGCATCAGTATTTTTCTCAGAAGCTTGGCAATAACGATGAGTGAAACATAGGAGATAAAACCGTATACTGCATAAAACCCGTAAAAATGCTCAATTTGGAATTCACCGTGCATGTCCACAAAGGCCTCGGCAATCAATACCAGGACAAGCGCCGTAAAAAATCCCATCTGAAGCCGGCGTATATTTTTCGGGTTATCAAAAACCGTTAATTCCTTTTTCATTGTCTAATCCTTTCCCTGCATATCAGAGTGAATTGGCGAGAATATACATAAAATAAGCGGCTACCGCACACATAATAATATGGAAAGCTTTCCTGAACCCTGGTGATTCTCCATGTTCCAGGATTTCAAATGTCTCGTTGTTGAATACTTTGTCTTTTATTCCCATATGCATTTTCCTTTAAATACCCAGACCCTCCATCCGGAAGGCAAGGGTGCAATAAGTTTGAAGAAACCTATGGAGTATGAGAAGAAGCGAGATCGAGAACGATCAGAAACGAAATGGTGATGTCATATCAACAGAACCGGGATATAATCCGATGAACAAACGGCAGGCCCTCACCAGTCCCAGAGGAACCAGGACAAAAGACGGGTCTTGGCCCATTGCGACTGAGTTAAACCCCTTTGAAAAACCTGATGGATCATATAATCCCCTCGTAGTGGCGATCAAATAATGGGGTGGTTATCCGCATATTTTTTTAAATATGGGGCATATCCTAGCATATAAAATAAAAAATAAATCAGGAATTCCGTATCAATATTTCCGGAGTCTGTAAAGAGATTTCATTAAATCAAATTCTGTAAAACTATAATTTATTCAGACAGGATGCAATTTTAAAAATAGGTTTTCCAGGCCAGCCGCAGGATCGTTAAAAATACAACGGTCAGAAAGACGGGACGGATGAATTTTGCGCCTTTTCTGATGGCAAGGCTGGAGCCGGCTCGTGCGCCGATGACCTGGCCGGCAGCCATGCAAAGTCCTATGGAATATATCACATTGCCGCCAATGAAAAAAACCGATAATGCAACGATATTGCTTGTAAAATTCATGATACGCGTAATTCCGGACGCTTTTTTCATGTCCATGCCCATAACGATGAGCAAGGCAGCGGTCCAGAAAGAGCCTGTCCCAGGTCCGAAAAAGCCGTCATAAAACCCGAGACCCAGGCCGAACAGAAGATAAAAAAGCAGATTCGGCATTTTGGGATTCCCGGTGCCGGTATCCAGGTTCTTCATAAATAAGGTGTAAAGAAATACGAATAATAAGAGGCCCGGTATCAGCCGTTCGATAAACCCGGCTTTCATCAGCTGTATGGCCCAGGCCCCCAGAGCCGCGCCGGTCAGGGTAAACAGGATGCCTGAAACGTTTTCGTTGAATTTTACCACCCCTTTTCTGATGTAATTGCAGGATGCGGCCAGGGTGCCGAAACTGCCTTGAAGCTTGTTTGTCCCCAATGCCATCTGGGGCGGCAAGCCGACACTGAAAAGCACGGGAAGGGCGATCAGCCCACCGCCGCCGGCTATGGAATCCACGAACCCGGCACAAAGGCCGGTGGCAAACAAGAGGATATAGGTTGGTAAATTTAAATCCATCGGCATTAGTATGGTCCCTTTGTAATTACCGCACTGTTTCAGTGACGATAGAGAAAGCTTCATAACAGGAAACCATGGGTCTTGTAAACCTCAATATTGCAGGAAGTTCAGCAGAATCGACGTGCTTGTTTTTTTTATCGGAAGCCTCGCCCCTCGCCGGCTTCCTCATGGGTCACGCCATCTCTTATGTGGTAGATGCGCTTGAAAGTCGGGATGATCTTTTCATCATGCGTGACGACAATAATGGCAGTCTCGAACTTGTCTGCCATATCATTCAAAATTCGAATCACTGCCAGCGCGCGTTCACTGTCAAGGGGTGCAGTGGGTTCATCCGCCAGAATCACAGGCGGGCGATTGACCAATCCTCTGGCTATGGCCACCCGCTGCTGTTCACCCCCTGAAAGATGCGAAGGCATGGCCCTGGCGCGATGGTCCACATCAAGAGCTTTCAACAGGTCTCTTGCCTTAGCCCGTGCTTCACTATTGGACTGTCCTGCCAGCATGGGCAGCAGGGCCACATTGTCTGTCACATCAAGAAAAGGGATGAGGTAGGGTGCCTGGAAGATAAAGCCGATTCTGTCACGCCGCAGTGCCCGCAAATCATTGACTTTCCAGCCGTTATCATAAATCACCTGGCCGCCAAGGGTCATACGCCCGGCTGTCGGCTCGATAACGGCACCCAGGCACTTGAGCAATGTGCTCTTGCCTGAGCCTGATGGGCCAATTAAACCAATGACCTCGCCTGGATCAACCTGCATGTCTATCCGCTTTAATGCATCAACTGCGGTATCACCGCTGCCATAGCGTTTCTGCAACATTTCTATATGAATCCCTTTATTGGACATATCAACCGCCAATGGCCTCTGCAGGATCAACTTTGAGAGCGGCGCGAATAGCAAAAATACTGGATAGCACGCAGATCACGATGACGACAATAAACCCCCTGATGGAGTCCAGGGGTTCCAGCAACACATATTTGGGAAAAATCGGTGCCATCAGCAGAGTGGCAGAGATCTTACCCACTACAAACCCGATACTGCCGAGAGCAATGGCCTGTTGCATGATCATTCCGGCAATGGTGCGATTCCGGGTGCCGATTAATTTAAGAACCGCTATTTCACGAATTTTACCCAGCGTCAATGTATAAATAATAAAGGCTACAATGGCTGAGCTGACAATCGAAAGGATCACCAGGAACATGCCGATCTGTTTTGCCGAAGTGGCGATGAGCTTACCTACCAGGATCTCTTCCATCTGGGTCCGTGTATGAACTGTCAGCCGTTTCCAGCGGCGGATGGTTTCGGCTGTTTCCTCAATTCTATAACCTGGTTCAACCTGTACCAGGAGTGCATTAACATAAGAATTGGCGTTTTGCGATGCCAACACTGCATCGAGGACTCCGGCTGGCTTAAAGGCCAAGGTTTCAGTGGTACGGCGATGCTGTTGCAAAATGGCATCATTATCCTTAAGAAACTGGGCATCCCGGGCATCTTTGAGCGGGATGAAGATAATCGGATCTCCGCTTGAGGAGACCATCCTTCTGGTCAGGCCGACAACCGTGTAATGATTACGCCGGATTTGGAAGCGGTCTCCGATCCTGAATCCGGTGGCGATATCCACAACCGCTTCATAATGGCTTCGGGTAATGTGGCGCCCGGCAATGAGATACGGCGGCCAGCCGGGGGTGCCGGGGTCACCGGCTGTGATGCCGGTTATCATTGCGCGCACGTCACGCTCTCCCTGGCGGACCTGCATGGTGAGATAGGTGACATTGGCGGTCCGGATAACGCCTTGTATGCCGCGGATACTCCGCCATACATCATCATAAATACTTGATGGTTCGGCATAAGGGCCAAGGGTGTCCTTTTGCACCACCCATAAATCAGCTCCGCTATTGTCAAGCAATGCCCTGGCGTCATCCACCATGCCGCGGTAAATGCCGGCCATGGACAGCGTAACCCCGATCAGAAGCCCAAGGCCTAATCCGGTAAAGACAAATTTACCCCAGGCGTGCATGATGTCCCGGCCTGCAAGGCTGATCATCGCGTCTTCTCCGGAATGGAATTCACGATACGGATGCGGCTTTTCAGGTTTAAAGGTTTTGCACTATATACCACCACGCTGTCACCGGCCTTGAGCCCTGACCGAATCTGTATATTGCCTTCCATATCTGTGATACCCAGTTCAACCGGGATAAACTGAAGTTTTTTATTGTGTACCTGCCACACCCCCAATTTGCCATCGATACGGTGGATGGCAGCATTGAGAATGGCCGGAGCAGGCGGGAGCCGGGGCAGGTCGATGGTGACTTCGGCCAGTTCACCCACAGGCGGCAGTGGTTCTGGGAGTTGATCAAATATCACCTTTGCCAGCATTTCCTCGGTTACCATATCGGCCAGAGGCTCCACCCTCAGCACTCGGCCGCCCAGGGCCTGACCCATGCGCGAGCGCAGTACGATCTGAGCCGGCAAATCCGCTTTCAGGCCCTGGGCATTGATTTGATCAAAGCGCACATTGACCCACAGCGTCCTGGGGTCGATCAGTTCTACAACTGCCTGGCCGGCTACCACGGTGGTGCCCGGATCTGCAGAACGTTCGGCAACCAAACCGTTAACCGGTGCAATAAGGTTCAGATTGTTGCGTTGTGCGTTCAATGCCTCACGGTCGGAACGGACACGGGCCAGTTCCCCCTTCGCAACATTCAGACCCGCCTCGGCCAATTGCAGCTCATGTTTTTTACCAACAGCAATTTCTTCACTGACTGAGTTTGCCGCCATCAATTTCTCATAGCGCCGGGTCTGGGTGCTGGCATAAATCAGACGGGCCTCGGCTTCGCTCAGTTGTGCTTCCGTGCGCCTGATCGCCGCATCCTGGGAACGGATACGCTCATCAAGATCCACCGGGTCCATTTCACCTAATATCTGTCCAGCCTTGACATGATCACCCACATTCACGGTCAAGCGTTTGATCCGTCCGGCAATGGTCGGTCCTATCCTATAAGTATATTGTGCTTCAACAGTGCCGATGCCGAAGAGTGCGGGCGCTATGGATCGGTTTTCAACAGTGCTCATCGTCACAGGTATTGGGGCAAGCGGCCCGGAACGTAAGGAAACATAAACAAAGAGGGCTAAGAGAAGAGGTATACCGGCGAGCAGTGCCAAAGTCTGTGTCCTTAAATGAAGTCTCATATTTCTTTTCCTAAAATAGACCGTACCGGTTTATGGTGTTCTCTGCATTCATTGTATCAGCTTAACAGAATCATTTCAGGATTTCCTTGATGCAAATCAAGATTTTTTACTTTTAAAGATACAGGCCTCAGATGCCACGGTCTTTTTATAA
>MGTJ01000185.1:6736-8579 GCA_001799395.1 Desulfobacterales bacterium RIFOXYA12_FULL_46_15
TCATCGGCCTTAATGCACCGGTCCTTCAGTTCCCGGTATTTTTCGAGCAGAATCCTGCCGTCATCGGTCAGTTCTGTCCCTTTTATCTTATCGGCAAGAACCACAGGCTTTCCAAAATTCAATTCCGTTGATTTGATCTTGCTCCACACGCTTTTATAGGACATCTTCAGTTCCTTGGCCGTCTGGTTGATGGAACGGGTCCGGTCAATGGATTCAAGGATGGCCATGCGCCCCTTCCCCATGATGATGCCGCCGTCTTCGGCAACAAGAAACTGGCTGGATTTAAGCCTCATTTATACCTTTATTTAAAAATTGGGCTTTCATTTGGTCATCATTTATACCTTGTTTTCAATTTCATGTATATGTTTTTTGTGCTCAGGCCTGATCAGATTGCTTTTGATAAAAAAAATAAAATTTTTTCTTGACCTTATGTTAATGTTAACATAAGGTTAGTTTTAAAAACTAAAGGAAGAGGCTTCATGGAAGATTTTGAAACCCTGTTAAAAGGATCGGCAGATGCCCATGGCCACCTGTGTCCCGGGCAGGTGGTGGGTGTGCGCATGGCCATGGAAGGGTGCCGCCTCATCGGCCTTGATAACCCGGACAGGCTGCCCCAGATAAAAAAACTGATCGTGTATGTGGAAATGGACAGGTGTGCCACGGATGCGATTTCTTTTGTGACCGGCGTAAAACTGGGCAGGCGGTCGCTGAAATTTGTGGACAACGGCATCATGGCCGCCACTTTTGTCAACCTTGAAACCGGGAAAGCCTTCAGGATTGTATCCAATGAAACTTCAAGGGATCTGGCAGAGAAATATGCCCCGGAAGTGATGGATAAAAACGATCAGCAGCTTCTTGCCTATAAAAAAATGCCGCTGGAAGACCTGTTTGCCATTCAGGAAGTCCGGGTGACGGTCAATGCATCGGACATGCCCGGCCCCACCAGGTTCAAGGCAGTCTGCCAAAATTGCGGGCAGGTGGTCAGGGACAAGCGGGAAGTCATAAAAAACAATCAGATCCTCTGCAGGCCCTGTGCATTGGGAACCTATTATCAACCCATGGAAAAAAAAGAAAATAAACAAGGAAGAAAAAATGCAGCCACGCGCCAAAACTCTGCCCTTCAGGACCATTCCTGTTGAAGAGGCAGTGGGCTCCATCCACACCCATACGGCGGTCTCTGCCTGAACTGTAAACCCTGCCGGTTTCCGGCCTGCCCTTTTGGGAAAAGCGGATAATCCAAAACTGTAAAAAGCGAAACAAAAAAAATCATTGGAGAATGATATGAAAAGAACAGGAAAATATTGTCTATTAATTGCTTTGCTTTATATATGGACATCCTCCCCGGCTTTTGCGGGCCCAAAGGAAATAACCGTATCTGCATCCATTGTCCTTAAAAATGCATTTGAAGAAATCGGCAAACTCTATGAATCCAAAACTAAAACAGCATGCGTCTTTAATTTTGGTGCTGCCGGAGACCTTGTCAGGCAGATTGCCGGCGGGGCTCCGGTCGATGTCTTTGCATCTGCAGCAAAAAAATACATGGACCAAGCAGATAGCCAAGGACTTACAGTTGCCGGCACCCGTGCCGGCTTTGCATTGAACAGCATGGTTCTCATCGTTTCAGCAGAGGCAAAGACAAATCTTAAATCCTTTGAGGGATTGACTTCTGCAGAGATAAAAAAAATTGCCGTGGGAAATCCAAAGACTGTTTCAGCAGGAGATTATGCCGAAGATATATTCAATTTTTACAATATCCGCACGGTTATAAAAAATAAATTCATCTATACGGAAAATGTAAGACAGGTGCTGGATTATGTTGCAAGAAACGAAGTGGATGCAGGAG
>MGTJ01000186.1 GCA_001799395.1 Desulfobacterales bacterium RIFOXYA12_FULL_46_15
GGCCTGTCCCGGTGAAGAAACCCGACCGCAGGATCAAGCCCCACACATTCAAGCGCCGACCTGACATCATGCATGAGGATCGTATAAAGAAAAGACAACAGGCAATTGACCTCATCCAGCGGTGGCCGTCTGTTCCGGCCATTGAATGAAAAGTCTTCTTTCTGGGACGTGATCAGATGATCAAACACACTGAAATAATTTGCCGCCGCATCCCCTTCAATTCCCCGGAGCACATTCAGCGGCAGGGTTCCGGAAATCTCCTTCAGGGTCCGGCCCAGCCGGTTAACAACCTGATCCACAGGATCGGCAGCAATTTTATCCCCGTGATCCCGGAGCGAGCGCTGCAATACTTTACGGCAGTTGGATATCTTTGCAGACAGGATTGAAGCTGCTATTTCCGATGATGTATCTTCCTTATCCGCCCGCCGGTATTGCTCGCGGCGCACAAGGACATTGCCTGAAACCGGCCCCTTGATGCGAGCCAGGAATCGCCCATATTCCGTCAGAAAACTCACGGCAACATCTTTTTCAGCACAGAACCCCATCAGAAAAGGGCTCATGGACACATTGCCGAAACAGACAATGCCTGATACGGTATGGATCGGAAGGCGGAGCTTTACTTCCCTTTCCACCGAGACCACAATGGTTTCTCCTTCCTTGAAAAGATAACTGCCCTGGGTGGTCACAAAGAGGGTGTTCAAAAGTTTTTTCATTTATTCCATCATCTTTTTCAAATAGGTCTTCACCGACTTGCTTTTACAGACACGGGGCATACAAAAATCCAGAAAGGAACAGCTTTCGCATTTTTTATCATAGACCGGTTCCGGTGTTATCCTGTCCCGAATCATGGTTTGCAGCTGCCGGGCCGTATCAGTGGTTTCCGCTCTGAGTTCAGGGGTCAATAGAACCTGCTGCCGCCTCCGTGTTTTCCCATAGAACAGAGCCCCTTCCAGAATCCGGGTGTGATACATCTCTTCAAGACACAATGCCTGGGCGCAGAGTTGGACCTTGTCACTGTTGTCTTTCTTGGGTTTCCCCCGTTTATATTCCACCGGATAAGGGACCCATGTCCCGGCCGCCTTATCCGTCAAATGAAATTCCACCACATCGGCCTGCCCCACCAACCCCAGCTCATGACAGACAAGATGAAGCCCGTATTCTATCCTGACCGATCCCCGGTCCCGTTCTCCACCCTTGTCCACCCGTTCATGCATCACCCTGCCCTCGGCTGTGAATCTGTTTTCAAACCACTGCCGCTCCACATGAATCAAGGCACACTGCCTTTTGCAGAAAAGGTAGTGTTGAAGGGCGGAGAGGGGTAGTAGGTCAGCGTCATCTATCATGACATATCATCCTATTATTCTTTCTCAATGGTAACGCTCTTAGGCAATTTATCCTCATCGATTTTAAACTGATAATCGCTGAAGCTCCGTGCAGGCTTGGTTTCATCTTTCCGCTTGATCGATATAAGATCAAACAAGGAATGGGCCGGTGCATTTCCAAGTGCTGAATCATGTTTGAAAACCACGAGCCGCTGGGTTGACATAAGCCCTCGTGCTGCGGAACGGTCATGTTCAAACATATTGGTCAACGAACTCCATAGTAAAGCAAGATCGCTCTCATTAAATCCAGTTTGAGCTGCCAGATGGGGAGAGATAAATCCATAGGCGACATAAACGCCATATGGCACTGTGTTTTTCCGGCCCATAGTCCGGTTATCACCTTGCTGCTTTTCCGCTTCAGCTTCCGTGGCAACAGCCATACGAGTAATGGAGTGTTCCAGGGTCACAACCGGCTCCACAGAGCGGCCAAAGGTCATCTGGACAGGGCCACGGACTTGGCCGCAGTTTGGAGCTGATTTTAATGACATAACAGCCCCAAATGTCCGGACATCAAAATATTTTTCACACATTTTCTGACGGCCTTGAAGTGTCTCTACAGATGATGGCTTGCGAGGTTTGGCGTCGTTCAAAGCGGCGGTTATAAGTTTAGCAATTTCTTTATCGATTTTTTCTTCTTTCATCCATTCTTTGATCATTTTTTTATCCGCATCGGCAGCAACAACTAACACTCCACCGTTTTCATCTTCATTATCATTATAAGAAAGCCCTTCCGGAAAGGCACGGGAAAGTTCATTAAATATTTCCATCAAATCTTGAGGTACATTTTTTCTTGATTCTTTTCCCGTGTCAATTTTAAGCTCTTTGAAAACTTCAAAATGAGCACGCCCCAAAACAGCTTTCTCCTTAATATAAATATCATTATTCCCGACAGCCCCATTAGTTATTTGAACATAATTTCGAACCTTACGTTTAAGGCAAACATCAGTAACCAGACCATGCCCTGTTTCCGGGTCAATACGGGGAAGGTTGCCGGCGTCTGGATCACCATTAGGATTCCCATCTTTTACATCAAAAATGAGTGCAAAATCATATCTATTGCTTATCGAATTGTTCATGTTGGACTCCTTTATAATTTGTTTGTTTTGTTATTTTAATAAATTTCAAGAAAAAAATTTTTGCACCTGGTGATAATAACCAACTGCAAAACGGCCTTGATCATTGATAGGCAAGTGTGAAGGGAATGATGTTTTTGCCTCTATGCCATCGATTATCTGTGATAATAATTTTTCGAAGAAAATTTTCCGCCCCTTGTTATCGAGTTTTGAAAGATGATGATTTTTCAATCTCATCAAATTCCCGAATACTGTGCTTGGTGTCCCTGATGCAGCCCCATAAAAACGATCACGAATAGTGGCGTTGATTCCGGGATTGGCTTCCTGTTGAATTTTTTCAAGCGTGGCAAAAAGTCGTCCCAGCCTATACCCTATGTTTGTATTATTTTCATCCAAGCTCATGTTAAGCTCCTCCTTGATATGTGGGTTTTTAAATCGGGTTGATCTGTTTATACAGGCTTTGATCAAGGCTGCACGAGGATATGTGACTTCATGCTCTGCCCGGATACGTCGAATAATTGCCTGTAACAATGTGTTTGGATATGGCAAGCCTTGAAGAATCGCTCGTATAGTTTCACCTGCAAGATTTGGAGGGATTTTATCTGCTTTTCCTTGAACCGCTGTTGAAACCAAAAGCCGAAAAAGAGATAGAACATCCTTATCCCTTGGGCTATGAACAATGCTTACGTCTTTAAAATGTAGGCCGATCTTTTGGGATATACCAGACACAGTATCAATGATCCAAAAACGGATCGATATCCTTGAGGAATTTGGAGAAAGGCCAAGAACATAAAACTTTTTTTTATCGTTGTTATTGTTCAGATATGTTCCATTTTCAATAGACTTGAAGAGGCTTTCAACAGCTTTAACACCTCGATCAGGGTCATCTTCTGGCGGCTCGCCAAATATATCAGGGAGTTGCTTTTCAAGGTCACAGTCTTTTTCACTCCAAAATACCGTTGTTGCGTCTCCGACCAGCATCCGTTGAGTGGAGTCTATTGCAAGAAGGTGGTTCAAGGCTGTGGTGTATGCGAAAGCTGCTAAGCGCCCAATAGGAGAATTATAATTTTTCTTTTTCCCATATGATTCGAATGATTCTAAATTGAACGCCACAAGAGAACGTTCGGCTTTTTGGTCATTTCCATATATTCCTCTGATGGGGGCTTCTAGTCTAACAATCTCATCGTTGTTACCTGTAACCAGGCATGTTCCATTAACAGAATCGGGACGCTTTTTTGTGTTGATTATTTGGCGTATTTCAGGATCGTTGGTAATAGGACCATCCCCTTGAAATGATATGAGAAGGTTTTTATTAATAGATAACGCCTCTTTCCAAACTACATCTTTCTTTAACCTTTCAAGGTGATCTGTATTGGCAAATTTTAATGCAGCAATAATTTTTTTATTTTCTTGCCCAAGTTCTAATATTTGTTTCTGGAATGCTGAATGCTGCTCTCGTATTCTCTCAGGGTCTGGGTTCGGTTTGCTTTTTGTCGGGACTGGGCTTCCAAATACATACTCAATATTTTCCCAAAAAAGATTAGATTTAATTCCGTTGCCCTTCTTTTCACCAAGTGAAGGCACAAGATACATATGCCCTCTTTTAGATTTTCCTTCTCTTGTATCTTGGATCGAACAAAAATCGCCATTTCCAGTAATCATTATAAGAAAAGGGATTTCTTTCCATTCCCAACCGTAAGGAGCTATTCCAGATGTAGGGTCAGCCGTTTTACGATCGTAATATTCCTTAAGTGCTTGAAGTATCATCCCCGCACCTCCTCGGAATTCGTTCGATCCGGCACGTGTATCACACCGTTTTTCAATTCCGGTCTGAAAAACTTCGGTTTAATATCCATGGGATCTGAAAAATCCATATCGTAGAGCATCCAGCCAAGATCCTGGTTTTCATTGATGGGTGTTGCCGGTTCAATTTGAGGGTTCACCAAACGAAAATGAGCTGAAAATTCCCGGCATCCCAGATAGGGCTGATTGAAACACTGGCCTTTCTTCGCCCGTCGTTCAAACATGGCTGCATATTTGGCCGAGGTTTCATCTTCCCGAATCGCTTCTTGCTCTTCTTTGTCAACCAGATATTCCCGCACAGGGTTAAAAATTTTACAATGCATTTCAGGCGGGATAAATTCAAATTCAGCAAAAAGTCTGTACTTTACATCGCGAAGAAAAAGCCCGGCTCTTTGCTGCCTGTCGTCTTCAATAAATATTTGTTTTTTCCCTGTTGATGCTTTCGAATAAACTTCATTTCTCCTCACTGAAATCCATCGAATGGGCGAAAGCACTTCGATTCGTTTTATCTGCCAGAAAATGGCAGGTTTCCAGAGGATGGCGTCGAAAATGGCACGGGCGGCTGATGGGGTTATCACATCATAGCTCACCCGCTCCACCTTCATTTCCGGTCGGGTGAAGCAGGCATACGGCCCGCTCACCTCCAAACAAAATCCTTTCATGATTCACCTCTCTTTGTTTTATCCAATAAATAAATCTTCAGGCATCCATCCCAGGCCAAACAGGTCAAGCCCATGCTTGGCGTTATATGGGCCGAGCCAAGCCCAGAAATCAGGCCATAACTCTTCCACCATTCCTTCCCTTTGCATTTTTTCAAAATCTCTTTTGGAAACATTGACCGAATACCGCTGAAGTTTCCGCATATTGCGGCGCGTCGGGCCGATTTGCCTCAGTTCATCCATCCATGTTTGGCTTCCTTTGAATTTTACAAAAAGCGGCTGGGTAGAATTTTCGATCAGGTTAAACGATTTTGCGGCAGTGCGAAAATGGATGTGAACCTGATTTGCATCTCTTTCCAACCATTCCTTGAAGCGATGGCCTGTATCGTTAACTTTACCATAAAACAATGAAAAATAACGATCAAATGCTTCCGGATGTTGAGGATTGAATCCGGGCAGGCTCATTAATTCTATCGTTGTATCTTCCCCTTTACGCAACAATCCCCCCGGAGCCGGTTTTGGCGGCACAAAAACATGGACCTCACCCAATTTTCCGATTTTATTAAGTTTCCCTTCCCGGTTGCAGCGCCCTCCAGCCTGGGCGATTGAATCCAGTCCTGCAAGAGCGCGGTATACAACCGGAAAATCAATATCGACCCCTGCTTCCACCAACTGGGTACTGATGACACGAATAGGAGAGCCTTTATCAAGAGTCTCTTTGATTTCTCGGATAATCTCTGACCGGTGCTCCCCGCACATGAGCGCAGAAAGATGGATTGTTCCCTCCGGCATAAGCCTGAATAAGTCATAACAATCACGCCGGGTGTTGACAACACAAAGGGCCTGCTCATTTTCTTTCAGCTTTTCAGCAATATCCTCCCATGTGTTCCGGATTTTCAAATCTTGGGGGAACAAGGTTTCAGTCCGCTTGAGTTGATCGTAAAGTTCAAAACGGTTGGCTATGATTTCATGGGGCTTATCGAGGCTTGGAAGGGCCGGTTGTGTTGCGGTGGCAAGGACCATGGTTACTCCGTAATGCCGGGTAAGGTGGTTGATCACGTTGACGCATGGATCAAGGAGTCCTGGTGGCAGAAGTTGGGCTTCATCAAGGATTACAACACTGTTGACGATGTTGTGGAGTTTCCGGCAACGGCCCGATCTTGCTGCGTACAATGACTCGAAAAACTGAACGTTTGTGGTAACGATGACAGGGGCATCCCAGTTTTCCGAGGCAAGCCGGGTACGCTGGGTTTCATTGTCCGGATCAAGGTTGCTGTGATGCTCGACTACGTTTTCAGCACCGAAAATATCCGACAATATTTTTGCAGTTTGTTCAATAATGCTGGTGTAGGGGATTACATAGATGATCCGATTTTTTCCATGTTTTATAGCATGGTCGAGGGCAAAGGCCATTCCTGAAAGCGTTTTGCCGCCACCAGTGGGAACGCTGAGTGAAAAAAGGCCGGGGTTATGATTTGCAGCGTTTCTGCAGGCAGATAAAAT
>MGTJ01000187.1:0-14738 GCA_001799395.1 Desulfobacterales bacterium RIFOXYA12_FULL_46_15
AAGATATTCGTGGGTGTCCGAAAATATCTGTTTTTTCATCAGCATTAACGGATGGAAGCGAAAAGCCGGCTCTTCAGGCATAAAGTCATAGAAGCTGGTGATGACAACGTCCTTGATTTTTGTCTTTTCCCTGACATTTTTAACAATCGGGTATAGCTGATCCATGGCAACAATAAGATCCGAATCAGAGTCATTCAGGGCATACTCAAGCTCGAACTCTCTATGCATCGGGTCGATAGGCACGCTAATCAGCCCTAATTTAAAAGCCGCCAGGTATACGACATAACATTGAGGACAAGTTTGTAAATAGACTGCAACGCGGTCGCCCTTTTTGTAACCCATATCCGCGAACGCATTTGCTAATCTGTTACTCCAGTTCTCAAGATTTTTCCATGACATTTCCTTGCCATAAAAGATGACAGCTGCCTTATCAGGATTTTTTCCGGTGTGTATTTTCACATATTCCGCAAGAAGCTTTTCTCCGTGCATAAAACCAATATGTTCCATTTCTTGCCTCCTTTATCATACCCGTGCCTTTCCCGTATTTTTCAGTAAGGCGTCCAAAAATTCTTTTATATATCTTCTGATCTTACAATTACTGCGACTCGCCCGGCTTTGATTCAACCTGCTCCCTTTGTGAATCCCGGGCAATAAGGGCGGCTCCAATGGAGGGTACAAATCGAGGGTCTATGCCGGAGGGTAATACGACCTCGCCAAGAAGCTCTTCGATTTCTTTAACCAGCCCGGCATTCTTGGCGCCGCCGCCACAAACAAGGATATCTTTTTCTATGTTTAATCCTACCGCAAGAATGTGAATCCTGCTGGCGAGAGCGCTGTGGAGCCCCTTGATGATGCCTTCTATTGCCTCTCCGTTGGAAATTCTTGATATCACCTCTGTCTCGGCAAAAACGACACACGTGCTCGATATCGGCAATTTCTGCTGCGACTGTACCGAGAGCCCTGCCATCCTTTCCAAGTCAAGCTCAAGGGAGACTGCTATTCTTTCCAGAAATCTGCCCGTACCGGCAGCACATTTATCGTTGAGGGAAAACTGGACAACCTTCCCGGTACCGTCTATTTTGATCGCCTTGCTGTCCTGGCCACCAATGTCGATGACTGTTCTAACGGCCGAATGAAGATAATGAGCCCCCCGGCCACAACATGTGATCTCGCTCATTGCTTTTGAGTTCAATCCGCTGATGAATCTTCCATAGCCGGTCGTCACTATGGCAGCCAGATCGTCCCGCTTGGAATGAGTCTTATCCATGACGGTATGCAGAACAACCTCCGCACTTTTTCGGAAATTGTTTCCGGAAGGCACAAGATGTGTGCCTATGATGATCCCGCCCTCATCAAGAAGAACAGCCTTGGTCGACGTCGAACCTGAATCTACTCCAGCAAATAAAGCCATATTAAGCCTCCCCGATCGTTTCAAAGAACGCATCATATCTCTGCTTAATCTCAGCATCGGAATACGTTCTTTCATCTGCCTGATCCACATCGATAACCAGAACCGGCAAGCGAAACTTTTCTCGAATGAGGCGAGCTATATCCAAGCCGCCGGTGGACATGATTTTGCAGCTTTTATTGATTGCGATTACCGCTCCATCAATCTTGAAGTCCTTAATGTCCTTGGCAAGCCTGTCGCCCATGCAGCTGTACAGTGTTTCGGCAATGGTAGCGCCATACCCGCCGTTATGGCCAAAGCTCAGTGCTTTCCGGGCGAAATGTTCCATGGGGTCCGAGTCATCAATGTCCTGTGTACACCAAACATAACGAAGATAGTCGCCAAAGGGAAAAACACAGCCCCTTTCGGCAAAGCGGTTGACAAAATCGAGCCGGTACCAGGGAGGTATGTTAAACATAACCAACCGGTGTCGTTCTTCAGGGATCGCGCCCACTTTGTTCCGGACTCTTTGCTGCACTTCAGCGGCAGCTTCCTTAAGAAGATCCAGCCCGAATGCGGTTCCGGACAACGACGTCGGAATAAAGATGAGGTTAGCCAAGTCTGAAAGATTCATAGGGGCCGGAACTGTCTTGTTTAACTCAAGCAATTTTCTCCAATACTTGCCCTGTTCCCTTGAATAATAGGCTGCTTCCCGCATTTTCCGGCCCGTCAGCTTGTTTCCGCTGATTTTTTCCAGCTTGTCGATGCAAATTTCCAATTCTTTTATGACGTACTCAAGGTAGTAGCCGGGCACATCGTATTCAAACAAACGATGAGGAGTGTTGAGAAGCACAAGGGGTTTGTCGAAGTACAACCTCAAAGCATCAAACCATTTTATGAAGTTCAGACAGCCGTTTGATACCGAAAGGAGCACGTCCGGTTCGGGGATACCCCCCATGGGATGATTTCCATCCTTTGCCAGGAGATAACCGAAATTGTTCCGGATATAAGAGCACAGCTCGGGTTTATAGTTGTGGGCCTCTGCTATTGTGCAATATTTTCCGGATAAGTGTTGCGCTGTACAAACGCACGCATAGTTTTCCGGATATGCAACATGGATTCCGAGAATTCTTGAGATATCGTTGAGCGGGTTGCTGGAATTCACAGACCATGCAAGAGGTCTGCTCGTCCACACTTCCTGATAAATCTTTCGAATGGCCGCACTGAGGGTTCGTGCGGATTCAAGTCTCTTCGTTTTTACAGTAAGCATCGATCTTTTCCCTTTGAAGGCTATTTCATCAGCGACTCAACAAAGGCATCTATTCGAGTTCGAATAGGCGCCATGTCGCACAGATATTCCGTTTCAATAAAGGTTACGGGCAGCCTGGCCTTTGTTCTTATTTCTTTTTCCAGATAGGGGAAGTCCATTTTCTCCGACTCACAGGCCTTTTCGATGGCAAATACCAGGCCGTCAACTCTATATTCGGCCGCCATTTTAATAATATAGGCCAGCCTGTTTTCAGCTGAAATGGAAAAGGGGCAGGGAACCATCTCATAAGCCTTGGCAAGAGCCATGAATTGATTGTGGCCGTTATCCACGGTATGTGAAAATGATCGCGACCCCATGTTGGTATCGTCTGTGACCACAATAGCTCCGGATGCTTCCAGTGTTTCGAGCAGTCGGATATCCGTAATGCAGGGGCCCGATACCATCAGCCTGGTTTTTGGTTTTGGGCGTTCCCCCGGGCTCTTGAGTTCCTTTAACAGCGTTTCCAGCAGTTGATTATTCTCTTCCTTATCCATAACATGACTCACCATGACGGTTTTGAGAGCATCAACTCCGGAAATAGGCGGGGATTCGCTTTTCCTCAGGTCGTAAACAGCTCTGATCAGTTCACGGTTTTTGTTGTAAACGCCAATTGCATGTGACAGTGAATCCGCCGAAATGGTTGTTCCAAAGAATTTCTCAACAGTTCCGGCAAGACTTTCCAGCTCTTTGGAAAAGAAATTGAGCCCATTTGGTGTCTTACTGAACCTAACTCCTGCAATTGTAGCCACAAAATCGTCAGGTCTATGGTACATCCAGCCTCGTGCAAAATAGGTCACAGTCTCACAGGATTCGGGTAAAACAACACCCTCCATAAAGGGATAATGCCCTTTCAAGACCTGGTCCCAAATTGCACGGAAAATAGACGAGGTGTCGACATGCAGATGAGCGCGTGCTGCCGTAATGGGCTCTCCGGCAAAGGGGAAAAGCCTGAAGGGATGCAGTCCTGCGGCATACAATAACTCTTGAGGCACCACCGGGTGCATGACCCCCAGAAATTTCTTTCCGGACTTTTGATGAGCATTAATTAAATATGCTCGTATGTCACCGGCGATTTGAGAGATCTTTTTTATGGCAGTCATACTAACTAAACCTCTGTAATTTCAGATTAAAATCTTATTTTATCATCACACTGGGTAGCCATAGGGTCAATTGAGGGAAGGCCAAAACAAGACCTAAGCCGATAATCTGAATCACTATGAAAGGCACTACCCCCGCGCATATGTGCGAAACAAAACTGACCTCTTTAGGCGCAACCCCTTTTAAATAAAAAAGTGCCGGCGCCATGGGCGGCGTGAGAAATGACGTTTGCATGCAGACACAAAAAGCCATGGCTGCCCAAATGGGATCAAAGCCAAGCTTCTTGAGGATGGGGGTAAAAATAGGAACCAGTATCGGCAGAATACCCGGCCATTCCATGAAAAAGCCGCAGATGAAAAATGAAAAACACATTATTGCCATTACTCCCCACCGGCCCACGGACAGGTTCAGCAGGAAGTTCTGTACCAACTCCCCACCTCCTACCTTCATAAAGGTTCCTGTGAATATATATGCAGCCGCCACAATGAGCAAAATCATGCTGGAGGCCCTTAATGTGGCGTAGGCCGATTCCTTGAAGGCCTTCCAGTCAAGCTTTCTATACAGCAGGGTTAGTATGAGGCTTGCAAATGCACCAAGCGCGGCCGCCTCAGTAGGGGCAGCGATTCCAAAAAACATAGTCCCCAGCACCGAAAAAATAAGCAAAAGAGGCGGACCCATGGAGGTCAGTGCCATGGACGCTTTTTTCACAAAAGGGAGGTTCCGTTCTTCAAGTGATAATGGAGGCCCAAGTTCAGGGTTAATAGTACACCGGACAAATATATAAACGGCATAGAGCACTGATAGCGTTAATCCCGGTAAAAAAGCACCCATAAACAGCTTGCCGACAGATAGCCCGGCCATGGGCCCGTACACCACGAGCATGATGCTCGGAGGAATCAGAATACCGAGGGTTCCTCCGGCACAAACGATTCCACAGCTCATCCTCGGATCATATCCCTTTTTGAGCAGCACAGGAAGAGCGACCATTCCCATGATCATCACAGGCGCTCCCATGATTCCCGTTGAGGCTGCCATGATTGTACAGACGGCCAACACGGCCAGAGCCAAGCCTCCCGGCAGCCGTCCTAAAAGAACATGGCAGGATGAAAAAAGCTTATCGCCCATACCGGAGCGCTCCAACATGATTCCCATGTATATAAATAGGATGATTGATGCGAGAATGTAGTTCTGCATGGTTTCAAACATACGGAGGACCATCATGCTGAAAAAACCGACACCTTCACCTGCTAAAACGCCCACGATCAAAGAGATGCCCAACATGACAAACGGCACTGGAAAGCCGAATGATAGCCCTATGACAAGGCCTGCAAACATGATAATGACTAAAAACTCAGGACTGGTGACCAAGGTATTTTCCTCCCTCTTTTATGGTAATGATGCAACGGACGAATTGTACGATCCCCTGAAGCAGAAGAATTAGGAGGGTGACACACAAAACTGTTTTAAGAGGATATATCGGCGGATTCCATACGGTCTCGCCTGAGCCCTCCAACATTCTCCAGGACTGTATGGCAAATTTCGTACTAAAATAGAGAAGTACACTTATTGACGGAAAGAAAAACACCACATACCCGATTGCATCGGCAATGGCTCTCGATTTGGGGGAGATTTTGCCATAAATGAGATCTATCCTCACATGTTCATCACGCAAGAGGGTCCACGCACCGCCTCCCATAAAGGCAGCCCCATAGAGCATATATGTTATGTCATATGACCATCCGCTAGGGGCATTGAACAGATACCGTACCAGGGTGTCGTAGACAACCTCACCGATAAGAATGATGATGAGCCACGCAGAGACATGCCCCATCCATTCACTCAGACGGTCTACGCCATTTGACAGAAATGACCACATAATAAATACCTCGCATTTGAAGGATACCGCCCGTGTCTATGGATACCCGGTTATGCCATGGTAGCGACACAACCGGGGAGTTGACACAAAGAGGTGTGTTATTGTGCATACGTGTAAGGGAGTGCTATTAGATCGGCGTACGGTTCTACCAGTTTCCTGAAATCTCGCTGAGACTTTAACACCTTGGCAAACACAGGATCCTTTGCCGCATCCTTATCCAGTTCCTCATTGCCTATCCTTACTATCTCTTTGATCATTTCAGGCGTGAGCTTTGACACATTCATGCCTTTTTGGTTCCTGATGAACTGCATTGCCTCTGCATCCTGTTTCAGGATTTGATTCATTGATTCGAAACAGGTATCTCTCAGTGCCATTTCTACTTTTATTTTCAAATGCTCAGGCAGTTTCTCCCACGATTTCTCGTTTACCAGCGTCTCGAGAGGGACGGCAGGCTGGTGAATCCCTGGAAGTTTGACAAATTTAGCTATTTCGAAAAGACCAAGCTCTTTATCAGTCCGTGGCGTATTGAATTCCAACGCATCAATTACGCCTCTCTCCATTGCAGTGTAGACCTCTCCGCCGGCGAGGCTCACCACTTTGGCCCCAAGCCTTTCGAGGACCCTTCCCCATATCCCCACGGTACGAAACTTCAAGCCTTTAAAGTCTTCCAGAGTATTGATGGGCTTGTTGGACCAACAGAGAATTTCAGAGCCTTGTACTGCATAGGGAGGAAGAACCTTTACGCCATGCCCTTTATAGACCTCATTCCACAGTTCCATCCCGCCTCCGGCATAGATCCAACCCAGCATCTCCCGCATCTGAAGTGCATCAGGATAGGCATTTGCCAAAAGGTATGAGGCGTTGAACATCCCTACCCACCAACCAGCCCAGGTCATCCCCATATCGAGGGAACCGAGGCTCACTGCCTCGAATACCTTCTTCGAGGGCACTATTGCATCCCCTGGATGCATTTTCACGACCAGCTCCCCATCAGTCAATTTCTCTATCCTCTCAGCAAAACGTACTGCGGGTTCGTAAATTTGAGCGAGACCTGTCGGATAGCTGGACTGTGCGGTCCATACAGTCTTTGCATGAACATATATAGTATTGATAAAAACAAGCCCTACGATGATGATGAAAAAAAACGATAGCCTTTTCATGATTCTAACTCCTTTCCGGTTACGACCTTTTTATTAGTAAACAACACCCTTCCATTCACTAAAGTATTCCTATGACCATTTTGCAGGCTGTTGAAAAACTCATAAAAGCACTCTTCCTGACTTGACTGCTTCAACAGGATTTCAGATGCAAAAAGAGACATCAAGATCGACAGAGATGATTTCCTAAAAGGAATTATAAAAATCGATTTGAGAAGCAGGGGGGAAACCCCCGTTTCAACATCCTGTTGGAGGGCTTTGACCCCCGGTAGAGTTCATACTCAGCATGTATACGGTCTCGTCTCCTATCACCTCCAATCTATGTGGGACTGACGCGTCAAAAGAGACGCTATCTCCTGGTTCAAGAATGATTTCTTCGCCTTCATAACTCAACTTCAGTTTCCCCTGAATGATATAGTCAAACTCCTCTCCTTTATGCACGAAATCATACTTCTGTTTACTATTCGGTTCTAGTCGCACAAAGAAAGGGTCCATGATTTTTTTCTTCTTTTCACGAGAAAGTGGTGTGTAAGTGTAACCGTAAGAAGTTTTTTTGCTGGAAGGCTGTACTTCTATGTTTCTATTCACAGCTATCTTGGGACTTCGGAAAGTTTCCGTATCTTCGAAAAATTCTCCAACGACCACACCCAAAGCATCGGCTATCAGGGCCAACGTAGATACAGCGGCCGTCTTTTTCCCGCTCTCGATCAACGTAATATAGCTTCGTGCCAACCCCGCTCTTTGAGCAAGTGTCTGCTGATCAAGCCCTTTCAGCATACGCAATTCCCTGATTTTTTGTGATACTTTATTTTGCAAAGTCTCCATGTTGCCTCCGGTAAAAAATTTATTAAAAATAAGTTACTATGTCAAGATAATTTTTTAATTAATTTTATTAATATTGTAACTCAAAATATAACCCTTAGTAATTATGTTCTTGCTGTCCATCAGATCGGAATATCTAGATTTTACATCAATATATTAATAATATCAAAGTATTATAAACAAACCGATCCAGTTGCTGATGTAATTCAGAACCTTCCAAACTCTTTTTAGCCGTGATTTTATGACCGCATATTTTTTAAATCATTAATATATTTATTTTAATATATTTTGAATTTATGAAATATAGTATGTTACTAATAGTAACTTTAAAATATACGATCCATCAAACATTGGTATCGGGTCGATAGGTTATCATCGATAAAAAAAAATATCCAGACTCGACCTTAAAAGGCAACAGGAAAATTATATTTTTTAATGAAACCAATCATCAATCAAGCTTAACTTGCAACGATCATGTAAAGGTATTTTAAATAAGTTTTTGAAGAACAATTAATTACAGGGAAATGAGCCTGAATTGTATTTAAAATAAACCAATAGCAAATTTAATTGTTTTATTATCGCAGAAACTTATTGATTTTCTCAGGCACTGAAAGGCAAGGTTAAGGCCATTGCCGGCCTAATATCAGTTTTCCCATTGATCAACCGGCTTATTAACCCTGGACTGACTTTTAATTTGCGGGCCAATTCATTTGAGCTGATATCATATATTTTTTTTAGTATAGGTTGTTCTAAAGTCCGAATTTTACTATACGCTGCTTCAACATTCTGTTTATTATTTATAAAATCACCGACATAGGGACTGACAACAGAGCATGAAAAATGCATTTGTCTTTTGTCGGGTATTGGTATTCATTTAAGTCAAGGAGGTAAAATGATGAAAAGGTCGAGGTGTCCACTATTTTTGCTGGGATTGTTTACGGTTCTCATTTTCTATTGTCCGTTTGTCTTCGCAGTTCAGCAGGATTCAGCTTCCCCGATAAAAGTGGTCGTAGTATCCGGAAGCAATTATGAGATGGGTGTTCAGTATGGTGAGCAGGCAGCAGGCCTTATTGAGGCGAACCGTGACGCAACCTGGGATTTGCTGAATACAAAAATAAAGTACACTGACCAGTCCGGCGAACATTTTTTAAAGCACGACGATATAATCAAGGATATAAAAGTCTGGACATATTATATTGAAAAATACGATCCGAAACTGGTCGAGTGGCTCAATGGAATCTCAGCCGGTTGCCTTAAGAAAGGCGTTAAAATAAGTTATGTCGACCTGGTGGCCCTTATGGTATTGCCTCAAGAATTATGGGCACGGCCTGCAAGCCCTTATCCGGCTGAGACGGGGGTAGCGGCTTTAGCACCAGAAAAAAATTTTTTCAAGCCGGTAAGGGAAAGAACGGACACCAGGGCCGTGGCTTCATGCACAGCTTTTGCTGCGACCGGATCTGCCACGGGAAATGACCCGATGGTCTCTCTTACGCTTGGATTTATTCCTGAGATTACCCAATACATTATCTTGTTTGCCTATCCTGCCGAAGGCGAGCCTTTTGTTTCTTTGACCATGGCCGGGAAAGTGACAAACAATACAGGAATGAACAGTCATTTTGCCTGGGTGATGACGGCAGCAGTGACCCACCCCGCTACGCCTTGCGCAAGCACCTGGGGTGTGAATTCGGAAGTTTATCATCACTATCTGCAACAATATTGCAAATCCCCTAAAGATGCCATGAACTTTCTGGACAGTACGCCTCCCGGAGGGGTGACCGGTATTTTTCTCTTTGCCGACAAATCTGGTGAAGCCTTTGCTTATGAAGTCGGTGCCTGCAAGTCTGCTGTCAGGAAACCCGGTGATCTCGGAGAGCCTACGGATTTCGTTGCCACTGCAAACAACTACAATGGCGGCGAGATGAAACCCTTTGCCATCCCGGCGGAATGGTTTGCCGATACCTATATCCGGTATGCGACTCTTTATCAAAAACTTTCCAAAGCAAAACCGGGTGATATCGGTCTGGATTTTGCAAAAGCCTGCTGGCTGTCCAATGACTGGTTTGATGCGGTAAATAATGCATGGAAAACAGTTTCGGTTCCAAACGACCCTGACAACCTGGAAACCTGCAACGTCCCGGGCAACAACTGCGAAGGCGGCGAATCTCAGGTTATCCAGTTCCCTAAACAAAAAACGGTTTACCTGCAGCCCGGAGGACCTCACGGCACTTCAATCAAAAACTATTGGCCGCCAAAGAGTCCTCTTAATCCAAAACCAACCGGAGAGTATACAAAATGGCAGTTGCTCAAATCCATTGACGAAACTGCCAGGGCAGCATCCACCGATACTATCGAAATGTTGAAAAAAGCATCGAATTCCCTTGAACAACAGGGAAAGGCTTTAGACGTGAAAAACAAGGCAGAACTGGAAGAATTGCTTAAGAAAGCAAAGGAAGCATGGCATAGGGCGGAGAAAATTACAGCCGGCAACAGCGGGCGCAACCAAGCCGCATTCAACCATCAATGGGGTTCTGTGTATACTGACTATGCTACGGCCCAGCTTTTTTCTCAAATGGTCTCGACCAGGCTGATCGCCCTGTCAAAGAATTAACTGATGGGAAACCGCTCTCCGGTTGGAACAAACAACCGGGGAGCGGGTGCGGTTATCTTGTACATTTTTATATTTTTTTGATATGCTTTTTCCCGTATATTTTTAAGCAGGGACTGGATGAAAGAGCATCTCAAACAATTGCCTATTTTTAATCTTAACAGAGGATTATATCCGGCGATATATCCCTATCCAATCCAGCCCTACCTGATGGGAGCCAATGATTATACCGGCCTTCCTTCTTTGCCATATAAAAATATCGTTTCCTGTTACCATCAAAAGCAGATAAACGGAAACACCAGCCCGCTCATTTACCCATCAAACGGCTGCGCCATAGTCTTTGTTATCTCCAATAACAAATCAAATTCGGTCTTGGTCGGGAGCCCCACCATTCCAAGAAAAGCAGAATATCTATTCTCCGAATGCGTTTGCTTTGTCGCTATTTTTTGGCCGGATGCCGGATATGGTCTTTTTTCTGACTTTACAAATGAAACGATTGATACCAGCATCCCGCTGGAAAAAATTTTTCCTGACCTCACACCCTGTTTTACCGAAAAAATGGCATCAACTGTAAGTTTCCTGCAACGCATTAATATATTTGAAACCTTTTTAAACCGGATACTAACCCGTTACACTCCGATTCCGGTCAGGCACAAACGGCTTTTAAACAAAATAAGTCATCTTCCGGATCCATCATTGGCGGATACCGCCGGGAAATTGATTCCTGCGGAATTCAGCAGCCGTCATGTTCAAAGGCTTTGCGTCAAATACACAGGCATTACACCCAAATTATTGGCCCGGATCAGCCGGTATCAAAAGACACTTCATATAATGAATACGGATCCGTCTGTCAACCTGTCCGATCTGGCTCTGGAAATGGGGTATTCCGACCAGTCTCATTTTATCAAGGAATTTAAAAAATTCCAAAATACGACTCCGGTCGAATTTCTTTCACAATTCATTGGCCGGTGAAAAAAATTGATTATCGGTTTTATGTGTGATAACAACACATGAAACGGTTGAATCTTAAGAAACGCGCTTCAGGAATTTCTCTTTGAATGATTTTTCAGGATGTCCCTTTGGAAACAAAATGGATTGGAAACAAAAAATTGTTGATCCTGACAGGGTAATGAAAAAAATCAGGCCTGGGATGCGCATTTTTCTTGGCACGGGCATTTCCGAGCCCCGCACCCTGGTCAGGCATCTGATGAGTTCCGATCAGAAAGGCCTGGTGGATCTTGAACTGATCCAGCTTTTCAATTTCAGCGATACCATCACCCTGAAAATCCTGGATTCCCTCAAGTTCAGGTTAAAGACATTCAGTTCAGGCCATATGGTCAATAAAGCCATTGAAAAAGGATTGGTTGACCTGATTCCCATCCGGTTCAAAAGATTGCAGCGGCTTTTTGATTCAGGGCGGATTCAGGTGAATGCTGCATTTGTCCAGGTCTCAGAACCGGATGATTCGGGAGTTGCCTGTCTCGGGGTGTCCGTTGACGTGGCTAGGTCGGCCATGAAGCAGGCCGGTCTTGTGGTGGGTGAGATCAACCCCAAAATCCCGAGAACCTTTGGCGACACCTTTGTCAACATGTCGGAATTTGATATGCTCATCTATTCCCGGGATGATCCGATTTATTTTGACCGCTTTGAAACAAACCCCGTATTTGACAAGATCGCAGACCACATCGCCTCTTTGATCCGGGACAGAAGCTGTATTGCCTTTTCCATCGGCCCCCTGTTTGAATCCCTGAGTAAAAAGCTGATGCATAAACACCATCTCGGCGTTCATTCCCCCATCATCACGGATGCATTGATGGACCTTATCAGGAGCGGGGCCGTGACTAACCTGTACAAGGAATTTTTCCAGGGAAAATCCATTGCCTCCTATGCATTCGGAACCAAGGATCTCATGACCTGGCTGGACCGGAATCATCTTGTGGAGCTAAGGGAAATTGAGACTGTTTTTAACCCGGTCAATATCGGGAAAAACCCCGGCTTTGTCGCCGTGCTTCCGGCCCGCAGGATTGATTTATCCGGCCGGATCACCATGCACCAGGGCCGGAGCAGTATTATCAGCGCCCCCATGGAATTGATGGATTCCTTTCTTGGGGCCGGGATCTCCAGGGGCGGGCATACCATCTTCGGTCTCCCGTCCAGGGACCAGAACCATCAGCCCAATATAGCCGTTTCCATTGAGCAGGACAGGAATCCGCTGGGATTTGAAGAATCCATCGACATGGTTGTGACGGAATACGGGAGCGCCATGCTCAACGGCCTTTCCATCCGGGAGCGGGCCCTGGCCCTGATTGAGATTGCCCATCCCGAAGACCGCCTGGAATTGTTCAACCAGGCCAAAAAGAAAAAAATGCTGTACCCGGACCAAATTTTTATTAAGGAAAGCAGCGCTCTTTACCCGGGAGAGATTCATGACCAACAGGTTTTCAAAAACGGGCTCCAGGTCAGGTTCAGACCCATAAAGCCATCGGATGAGGAACAGATGCGGAGGCTGTTTTATAATTTTTCCGACGAGGCCATATATTACCGGTATTTTCATACCATCACCACCATGCCGCATTCAAAAATGCAGGAATACGTCAATGTGGACTGGCGCCATACCCTGTCTGTTGTGGGACTGATCGGGGAACCCGGTGAAGGAGTGATCATTGCCGAAGCCAGATATCTCGGAGGAGCCTCGGGCCATGATGCCGAAATCGCCATCATCGTTGATGAAAACTATAACAATCTCGGCATTGCCACCCACATTGTTCATCTTTTGATGAAACTGGGGAAAGACAGGGGAGTTGAAATTTTTACGGCAGAAGTCCTGTCATCAAACCACAAGATCATGAAAGTGTTTAAAAGGGCCTGCCCCGGTCTTGACACCCATCAGTCGGAAGGGGTTTACAGTGTGGTCATGCCGCTTTAGAAAGCAACAGGGAATAAAGCGTTTCTTTTGTCATTCAAGGATGATAAGGTAAGCCCATGCACAGCAGAATCGACATCACGGAAGAAAAAGAGATCCTGGCCTCCTTTATTTCAAGACTGCCCGAGGCCATCCTGATCTGTGATTCAAACGGCAATATCCTCCTGCACGACCGCCAGTCCGAAACCTATCTTCAGCAGAAACCGGTAAATTCCGCTGACATGGTCTCCATGAACGGCGCAGCCATTACCGCCCATATTGACAAAAACCTGATCGAACATGCGCTTGACGATATTAACGAACAATTAAAACAACCGGTTTCAAACAGGGTCTCAACCTTTATCTTCCAGAAGAACAACCGCATCCTGCAGACCCAGGTCGTACCGGTTTTAAGCCGTGCCGGCCTCTTTACCGGGTTTGTCGTGATCCTTGACGATATCACACGGCAAAGCCTTGCCGAGAAAAGGATGGAAACCCTTTTAAACACATTGTCAAAAAATGCCCGGTCTCCAATGGCCGGTATCAGGGCCGCCATAGAAGCCATGAGGCAATTTCCCCGGATGGATGAAGAAAAACAGAACCGGTTTAAAGAGATCATTTACAATGAATCCATTGTCCTGAGTGATCTTCTCAACCGCGTATCAGAGGATTACACCTATCTGATCCATACCAAAAAATCCTTGAAAACGGTAATTGTAAGGGAGCTTCTGGAAACAGTATCCAGGCGGGGCAAGGATAAATCAAATATCCTCTGCCGCATGATACAGGATGCGGAGACCCTTGACATCAAAATCAAAACAGATGCCTATGTGATGATCACTGCTGTTCTTTTTGTATTGGAACGGATAAAGGCCGAAACCGGGGTGACGGAATTTGACCTGTCTTTTCAGACGGAAAACCGGATTGTCCTGGTGGATATCATCTGGAAAGGACTTCCCCTTGCCCCCGGGTCTGTCCGGCAATGGGAATCCATTTCCATCGGCGATCAGCCTGCTGCCCTGAATATCAGTTTAAAAGAAGCCCTTAACCGGCACCACAGCGTTCTCTCAACCTATCCCGGGCAAACCGGGAAAAAGGGTCTGCCCGGCTTAAGATTCTTTATCCCCGAGGATCTGAGCCCGGACCGGGAATCCTTTGAGCCCATTGCGGCCCTGCCGGAAACAAGGATTGAGATCAGCGACCTGGATCTTTTTGACCATTCGGATCAGGCCATGGAACTGGATACCCGTTTATTGACAGAACTTTCCTATACCGCTCTCATCCGCGAAATCAGCCAGGCCGGCCGGGTTGAAGAAATTATCGGGAAACACAGCCAGTTGCCGCGGCTCATCCATAGCATGCTCACCGGCGGGACCAAAATCAGAACCGTGACATGGCTGATCACTGCATTTTCAGACGCGATTTTAAACCGGCTCATGGCCTTTGCGCTGGCAGAGCTTGGACCGCCCCCTGTCCCCTTTGCCTTTATTACCCTCGGCAGTGAAGGCAGAAAAGAGCAGACCCTGAAAACAGACCAGGACAATGCTATTATTTTCCAGGACCCTTTGGATGGCCGATCCCC
>MGTJ01000187.1:14751-31549 GCA_001799395.1 Desulfobacterales bacterium RIFOXYA12_FULL_46_15
CCATATTTTCTTAATCTTGGGGAAAAAATCTGCACCTGGCTGGATCAGGCTGGGTTTGATGTCTGCCGGGGCGGCATCATGGCCAAAAACCCGGAATGGTGCCAGCCCCTTTCCATATGGAAAAATTATTTTTCCTCCTGGATACATGCAGCATCACCAGAAGCTCTCCTGCACACCAGTATTTTTTTTGATTTCAGGTTTGCCAGTGGCGATCAAAGGATCACCGACGCTCTTACAACCTATCTTCTGACCCGTTTGTCCAACTGGACCGGGTTTTTCCGGAACATGGCCCAGAATGCCGTATATTTCAAACCGCCCATTGGGTTCTTCGGCAATCTCCAGGTCAAGTCAGACGGCCCCCACAAAAACTGCCTGGATATCAAGATGGCCAATACCCCCATTGTTGACTTTGCCAGGATTTATGCCCTGAAACAGGGAATAAAACAGACCTCCACCCAGGAACGGCTATATCAGCTCTATATTAAAAAAATCCTGTCCAGGGATGAGTATGACGAATTGAACCAGGCCTACGGTTTTATGATGCAGCTCCGGTTCAAGGTGCAGATCCAGGCTATTCTCGGACAGAACCTGAGCCCGGACAATTTTGTAAACCCAAGGCATCTTTCCTCCATTGAAAAAAGAACGCTCAAGGAAGTATTAAAAAAAATAAAAGATATCCAGGCAAAATTGAGTTTTGAGTTTATCGGTGCCATTGACCAGCAGATATCTTAAAAAATCTTAAGAGTTTTCTGCCAGCAATGCGTTAACCTTCCCCACCACATAATCAATGGCAAAGGGTTTGGTAATATAATCATCCGCAGCAAGGCCCATGCCTTTGGCAATATCAATGGAACGGGCCATGGCAGACAGAAAAATAATACGGATGGCGTTGAATTCCTTGTGCTGCCGGATTTTCTCACAGACCTCATATCCGTCCATCCCGGGCAGCATGATATCCAGCAGGATCAGATCCGGTTTCCAGTTCCTAATCAGATCCAGTGCCTTTTCCCCGGTCTCTGCGGTTTGAACCTCATAGTTATTCTGCTCCATCAGAAACTCCAAAGGCACGACAATATTGGGTTCGTCATCAACGATCAATACTCTTTTTTTCATTTTGTCTCCTTTATCCCTAAAAAAAAGGGAGGTTGTGATGAGCATGGTACAAAGACTTTAGTTTGCCTATTCTACCAGAGGCAATGTGAAAAAGAAAGTCGCTCCCTGGTTCAATTGACTTTCCACCCAAATCCGGCCGCTGTGGGATTCGATAATATGCCGGGTAATGGTCAATCCGATACCGGTGCCCCGGGGCCTGCCCCTGGAAGACGAGACCACCTGGCGAAATTCCTGGAAAACGATTTCCTGGTTTTCCTTGTCAATGCCGATGCCGTTGTCTTTTACCCATATTTTTAACACCCGGTCCCCGCCATCCTTCCCAATCGCAGGTTCCGGCCGCATCCCCACCTTGATCCTGCCCCTTTCCGGATCACAGAATTTGACGGCATTGGATATCAGGTTCACCATGACCTGTATCAGGCGGTCCTTATCTCCGGATACCCGGCTTGCCGTATCCGGCAGATCAAGGGTCAGCCCTATGTTTCTCTCTTCAATCAGCCGGCCGGTTGAATAGATGGAATCCTCAATGACCTCCCTGAAGTCAAGCCGGGCCATCTGCCAGTGGACCCGGCCGGATTCAATCTTCTGAAAATCGAGAACATCATTGATGAGCCGGGACAACCGCTCACTCTCTTTTATGATGATCCCCACAAACTGATGATGCTTTTCCGCATCAAGATCAGGGGTCCGGTGGACAATTTCAGCCAGGGCCCGGACCGAGGTCAGGGGGGTTCGGAGCTCATGGGTGACCGTGGAGATGAATTCGTTTTTCAGCCGGTCCAGCTCCTTTAACCTTTCGTTGGCAGCCTCAAGATCCCTGGTCGCCTTTTCCAGTTCCCGGCTGTAGATGATGATCTGCTGGGTTTCGTCCAGGATGTGCATGATCTGATCCATGCCCGGGGGTTCTTCTTCCACAACGGACCTGACCATGACAAGAGCAGAGGCAGACCCGATGGCGCCGGCCAGGAGTTTTTCAGCAAAACCGACCAGGCCTGCATCTGCAATAAGCTCTTTTTCCCAGTTGATACGGTGCTCCCGGGCATACAGGGTAAGGGCATCATCGGTCCTGCCTTTTCCCAGGAACCGTTCCAGGAGCGCCCGCAAATCCGCCACAGGTGCCGTGGCCCGCCAGAAAGACGATTTTTCGGGTTCAGCCGAATATTTGAACACATCCACAAACAGGGCGGCCTGTTTGTGCTCCATTGCATCCTGCCTGGAAAAAAGGGAAACACCGATAAACAGCCCCAGATTTGCGGTCATACTCCAGAAAACCGCATGGGTATACTGGTTAAACCCCAACTGAGCGACATCCAGGCCAAACAGGTGGATCGGGTTGAACAGAGCTATCTTGAAAGGCCCGTGGATCAGAAGATCCGGGGGGAAAAACCCGGCCTGGGCAAGGGACGGCAGCACCAGGGTGTAAGCCCATACCAGGAATCCTGCCAGAAGTCCGAAAAAAGCCCCGGACCTTGTGGCCCCCTTCCAGAATATCCCCCCGATCAGGGACGGGCCGAACTGGGCAACAGCGGCAAAGGAGATCATCCCGATGGAAACAAGGGAATAATATTCAACCACATAATGAAAATACAAATACCCCAGGAGCACAATGAGCAGGATGCTGATCCTCCGGATGATCAGCAGGAGCCGGCTTAAGTCCGGCTGCTGCTTCAGCTTTAAAAAAGGCAGGCGGAACAGGACCGGCATGACAAGATCGTTGCAGACCATGGTGGACAGGGCAATTGTTTCAACAATGACCATGCCCGTGGCAGCCGACATCCCGCCGATAAAGGCGAACAAGGCAAGGCCCTGCTGTTTCTCAGCCATCAAAAGGGTCAGGGCGAAATAATCGGCATCCAGGTTTCCGTTTGAAAACTTCAGCATCCCCCTGAACCCCCCGGACAAGGTCTGACGGCAGACCGGATCTGACCCGCATTGATCAAAAAAATACATCATGCCGCCAAAGGCAATGGGGATGACAAAAATATTAATGGCCAGAAGGTATAAGGGAAAAAGCCAGATTGCTTTTTTCAGATGGGTTTCATCCACATTCTCCACCACAATCACCTGGAACTGGCGGGGAAGCAGGAATATGGCCAGCATTGCCAGAAACAGGGTGTTATACCAGTCGGTAAAGGTGGATGCCGTCACTTCCATGACAAAGAGCTGCTTGATCCGGGGGACAAGGCTTGCCCTGAAAAACAGGTCCCCGAACCCGGAATAAAGGCCGTAGGTAATAAACAGCCCCACCGACAGAATGGCAATGAGCTTGACGCCGGACTCAAAGGCAATGGCAGCCACCAGGCCTTCGTGACGCTCCGTGGCTTCCAGGTGGCGAGTCCCGAAAATCACAGCAAACAGGGCCAGGAGGATGGCCACAAAAAAAGCCGTGTCCATTGTCCCGGAAATATGGGGGGCATTTTCTGCCATATAAATATCCGGGTATTGACTGATCAGTTGAAACGATGTGGATATGGCCTTGATCTGGACCGACATGTACGGCACAATACCGAGAACCGCGATAATGGTAACCGCACCGGCCAGGGAAGCGCTTTTCCCGTACCTGGAACCGATAAAATCAGCAATGGAGGTAATCCGGTTGATCTTGCCGATCCGGATGATCTTTCTTAAGACCGGCCAGCCCAGAATCATCGTGAGCGTGGGCCCGAGATAGATGCTTACGAATCCTGTGGCACCGGACCGGCCGGCCGCGCCAACACTTCCGTAAAAAGTCCATGCCGTACAGTAAACCGCCAGGGACAAGGCATAGATATAAGGATTGCTGATAATGCTTTTGCCGGCCTCAGCCCGTTTGTCACCAAAAAAGGCAATGGCAAACAAAAGCCCCATATACCCGAAAGATACAAAAAGAATGATTTTCTGTTCCAGCATAACTGCCTTTGGTTCCCTGGGTTACTTTGTCACTCCCCGGCACTGCCGGGTGGTCCTGGATCACGGCTGTTTTTTTTCCAGTTCCCTTGCCTGGAAAGGTTCAGGGATTTTTCCGCACAGAATAATGAAAATGATCAGGATGGACCAGGCAAAAAAAATATAGAAAAAAAATAAAGGGATTCCAAACAGCCGGGAATCAAGGTTGAACAGGGTCAGAACCGGATAGGCGAATAAAAAACAGCCTAAAAGGAAAAGCCCGACATATCGAAAAGCTATGGGTCTGCTGTCCGGCACGATATCCTCCTTTTTTTATAGGCCTGCCCAGGTTTTTTTTATATGATAAAAAAAACCTGGGCATTTTTATTGAATACAATAAAAAACCAAAACAAATCAAGAGGTTTGTTTATAACTAACCCTTTCTTAAGCATCGATTCTGGGATATGGGCTTGACTTGCCCTCTTTAAATGGATTATGATCAATGCATAAAAAAAAATCGAACCCGGTAAGCAAAACCCTTTTTAAAACTTCAAATATAATATCATTTTATTTACCTGTTTATATGGGAGGTACGAGGATGAATGATTTTTTAAAAAACCTGCGAGGCTCGCATAAGAAAGAGTCTTCCGACCCTAAAAAAAATCTTGACGGCCATTATTATCCGCAAAACGAGCGCAGAAAAATCCCGTACAGGCGGTCCGATACTACCGATTCCCTTGAATCCCTATTCGCCTGCCTGACCGACATCCTGCCGAAATTTTCCGAAAATGCCACAGTTTTGACCCAGCACCTTGAAAAAATATCATGTGCCAATAATCTTCTGATTGAGGCGAAAATTCGTCAACACAATGCAGTATCTGATTTTTTTGACAATCTGAATAAAATGTTTTCCCAGGATCTTATCACTGCTGGAGAGAAGGGCATGAAAGCCACAGCCGGCTATGCACATGGCACCCGTTACACCAAAGACGAAATTTTATCCCTTATCAGACGCATGCGGGAAAAAGAAGCTACTTTTGCAGCCATTGCCGATCATCTGAAAGAAAGAGGTATTCCTACCTTTTCCGGGAGAGGCGAATGGCACGCCCAGACGGTTCACAGGCTGTGCAAATAGATCAAGTCTTTTTGAGCCCCCTGCTAATGATGGTAAACGCGGTTTTCAGCGTAGGTTTGACAAAGTCCTTCTGATCGTTCAACAGCCTCTTGGAGTCGACCCAGAGAACAATACCGGCATAAGATGCCCACAGGACATCTGCCAGGGCGACCGGATGTTCATCGATAAATTTGCCTTGTTCTATCCCTTCTTTTATAACATTGATAATGGCGCCGTGGGCCATTCCTGAATAAAGTTTGATCTGCTGCAAGACCTCATCGGAAAGATTCTGAAGAGTTTCGCCGGATTGAAGATGAAACAGGTTAATCAGGATATTCGGGTCATGGTCATATATCCGGATAAAGACATCCCTGAATCTGTCGATTTTTTCTTCCACGGATATTTCTTCAACAACCACTTTCTGAATCTCATCAGCCAGGTATTTCAAGATTTCAATGGAAAGGGAAGTATGCAATTCTTCCTTGTTTTTAAAATACAGATACAGGGTTCCGGGACTCAATTCAGCCTCGGTGGCTATTTCTTCCATTGTTGAAGCGTTAAATCCCTTGCTTGAAAAAACTTTTCTTGCAGCATTGATGATTTCGATTTTTCTTTTTTCCTTTTCTCTTTGTTTCCGTTCATATATACCCATGGGGTGACCTCATTATTTTTTGAATATGATTCACAAACTGATTGCTTAAATTAAATACAGGAAAGAAATAAAATCCGCAAGCAAAAGATTATGCAAATAAATAATATGATTAAATTTCTGATTTAATATTCCATATCTCCTTTGCATATTCCTTAATCGTCCTGTCGCTTGAAAACAGCCCCGTTCTTGCTGTATTCAAAAGAGATTTTACAGCCCATGCACGTGATTGCAAAAAATCTTTGCCGATCAATTCCTGGGCATTGACATAGGATGAAAAATCAGCGCAGTGAAGATAAAAATCCCCTTCATCTATCAGTTTATGATAGAGAGGCAGAAACAGTCTCGGTTCTTTTTTACAAAACATATCCGACCCTAACGCATCGATCACCCTTTTCAGCCGGATGTCTTTGGCCGTGTAATCCCTGGGGTTATAATTGAGCCGGAGGTTTTCAATCTGGTCCACCTTAAGACCGAAAATATAAATATTCCCCCGCCCTACCTGTTCATAAATTTCTATATTGGCCCCGTCCAGGGTTCCGACGGTTATAGCGCCGTTCATGGCAAATTTCATATTGCCGGTACCGGAAGCTTCCATGCCGGCTGTGGAAATCTGTTCGCTGACATCTGCTGCAGGAATAATTCTTTCGGCAAGGGAGACCCTGTAATCCGGAAGGAAAACAATTTTTAACATCTGGTTCACTTTCGGATCCTTATTGATTACCCCGGCCACGGAATGGATCAGTTTAATGATCAGTTTTGCAGTATGATATCCGGGAGCGGCTTTTCCGGAGAAAATAAAAGTCCTCGGATGGCCGATATCCGCGTTATCCTCCTTTATCAAAAAATAGGTATGGATAATATTCATGACATTCAGCAACTGGCGTTTATACTCATGAATCCGTTTTGCCTGGATATCAAAAATAGATTCCGGGTCAACTGTTTCAAAAACCGTTTTATGAATGATGTCTGAAAGTTTCAGTTTATTCTCTTTTTTCACCTGAACAAACCGGTCTAAAAAGGACTGGTCGTCTGCATATGATTCAATTTCCCTTATCCGCTCAAGATCGGTTATCCACCTTCTCCCAATGACTTCACAAATCAATTTCGTTAAACCGGGATTACAGGAAACAATCCATCGCCTGGGTGTTACGCCGTTTGTCTTGTTATTGAATTTCTCAGGGAAAAAAGAATAAAATTCAGGAACAAGCTTTGTTTTCACAAGTTCTGTATGAATCTTGGCCACCCCGTTCACCGAATGGCTCCCGATAATGGCAAGGTTGGCCATCCTGACCTGCTTCGGGTTTCCCTCCCCGATGATGGACATCCTCGAAATCAGATCCTGGCAATTCTCGCCACATTTTGCTTTTACACTGTCGATAAACCGCCTGTTGATTTCATAGATGATCTGCAGATGTCTTGGAATCACCTTTTTAATAATAGGCAGGGGCCAGGTTTCCAGCGCCTCAGGCAATAACGTGTGATTGGTATAGGCCAGGGTCCGGGTGGTAATATCCCATGCCTTATCCCAGTCTATCCCGTTTTCATCAACCAGGACCCGCATCAACTCGGCTACCGTCAGGGCCGGGTGGGTATCGTTTAATTGAATGGCAACCTTTTCATGCAGGCTTTCAATCCCATTATTATATTTCTGATGTATCCGGATGATATCTCTTACCGAACAGGCCACCAGGAAATATTCCTGCACCAGTCTCAATTCCTTTCCGGCTTCTTTTGAATCCGACGGGTAAAGAATTTTTGATATGGTCTCTGATTTTATCTTTTCATCAACTGCGTTGAAATAATCCCCTTCGTTAAAAATCTGCATATCAAAATCTTCCGAAGCCCAGGCTGAATAAAGCCGCAGACGGTTTGCCGTACGCCCGCCGTATCCAGATATCAGGATATCATGGGGCCTTCCGATGATAAGCTTCCAATCCGTCCACATGGGGTTGTAGCCGCCATCTCTATCTTTTGTATCTTCTATTCTGCCATAGACAGGGATCATGCATTTATTGCCGGACCGCTGGATCAGCCAGGGAGATGACCGGTTCGGCCAGTAATCCGGCTTTTCCCTTTGATAGCCGTTGACGATCAACTGCTTAAAAAGTCCGAAATCATAATTGATGCCATATCCGAACCCCGGCATATCCAGGGTTGCCAGGGAATCCAGGAAACAAGCGGCCAGTCTTCCCAGCCCGCCGTTCCCCAGGGCGGGATTCCGCTCTTTCTCTAAAAGCGCTTCAAGATCGATCCCTTTCTTTTTTAAAAATGCACCACACTGGTCATATATCCCCAGGTTCAGGAGGTTATTGGCCAGGAGCCTGCCGATCAAAAACTCCATGGAAAGGTAGTAGAGCCGTTTTGACCCCCTTTCTATATACCGTTGATAGGTTTCGAAATTTACATCCATCAGATATCTGCCCACAGCCATGGAAACCGCCTTCATCATATCATAGGAGGAAGCCTCTTCACTTTTTTTCCCAAGGGCGTATCGAATGTAATGATTCAAAGAAATTTCAAAACTTGTAAAATCAAAATATGCCATACCACCTCCGTTTTTTGGAAAACTAAAAACATTTAATGCCCTCAAACCCGTTTTATGATAATATACCTTATCATTTATCAAATTAAAATGGAGATTCCTTTTATGCCGAAATCAAATTACTGGGCAGACAACTATATTAAAAAGCGGACCCAGGCAGGGCAGGCCCTCATGCATATCAAACCCGGCCAGAGGGTATTTATCGGTTCTTCGTGCGGTGAACCCCAGCATCTTGTCAAAGAACTTTCCAAAGCTGCCGGCAGGTTTACCGATCTTGAAATCGTAAGATCATTAAGCATTGAAAGCGGGCCCTTGACACTGATTGCCAACCGGTCCCATTCCCAGCAATTCAATATCCGGTCCTTTTATCTCGGGTCTGCCTCATCCACAAAAATAAATAAAAATAAAAGATTTATCACCCCCATCAATCTTTCCCAGATCCCCCATCTTTTCAAATCCAGGATGATGCCCCTCAATGCCGCCCTGATCCAGGCTTCCCCGCCCGATGATTTCGGATGGATGAGCCTTGGCGTTTCCGTTGACATCACCCTTGCCGCCTGCGAAGCAGCAAATCTTGTAATCTGCCAGATCAACCCAAACATGCCAAGGGTTCTCGGCAGGAGTTTCATCCATGTCAATGACGTGGACTATATTGTTGAATACGAGGAAGATCTTCTGACCATCAAGCCCCTTCCCGAGCTTGAAGAAGCCAATATCATCGCAAGGCACATTTCAAGGCTGATCGATGACGGCTCAACCCTCCAGACCAGCCTGGGCGTGACCAATGAAGCCATTATGCACTGTTTGTCGGAAAAAAATGACATCGGGGTCCATTCCCAGTATCTGTCTGACGGACTGATGCGGCTTGTTTCCATCGGCGTCATCACCAACCGGAAAAAAGGATTCAACAACGGCAAGCTTGTGGCAGGGAGCGCGGTGGGGTCAAAACTGCTGTATGATTTCATTGATGACAATCCTTCCATTGAATTCCATCCTTCCGATTATATCAACAACCCTTCCATTATTGCCCGGCACAATGCCATGGTGACCCTGAATACGGCCATGGCCATAGACCTCACAGGTCAGGTGGCGGCAGATGCCCTGCCCTTTAACAATTATACCGGGATAAACGGACTCCTTGATTTTACCCGGGGAGCAGCCATGTCAAAGGGGGGGAAGTCTATCCTCTTGATCACATCCACATCCGATCACGGTCAAAAAAGCCGCATCGTTCCATGTCTCAATGATATTGCGGTTGTCGTCCCCAGGGGGGATGTCCAGTATGTGGCAACGGAATACGGCGTGGTGAACCTGTTTGGAAAAAGCCTCCAGGAAAGGGCACTGGCCCTGATCAGCATTGCCCATCCGGATTTCAGGGATGAACTGTTTTCAAAGGCACGGGAACTTGATCTCATCGACATTGACAGGAAATTCAAACAGGCCATCAAAGGGGTATATCCTCTGAAATATGAAGAAACCGTTACCATCAATGGAATTCCCATCACTTTCAGGCCTGCCAAACCCGTTGATGAAAGGAGCATCCAGGAGCATTATTATTCCATGAACCGTGGGGATATTGTATCAAGATTCTTTCATGAGAAAAAAAGTTTTGTCCATGACCAGATCAACACGACCTTTGAAATCGATTATATCAATGATCTGACCATTGTGGCCACCATTGGTGAACTCGGGTTTGAAAAAATCATTGCCGTTGGGGAATATTTCAGGAATTCCATCATCAATATGGCGGAAGTGGCATATTCCGTATCCAAAGAATACCAGGGCATGGGTATTGCCCGGATACTCCAGCAGAAACTGGCTGAAGCAGCCAGGAACAACGGCATTAAGGGGCTTGTGGCCTATACTGCCCCTGAAAACAGGGGCATGAAAAAATTATTTTATAAACTGCCCTATCAAATCCGTTCGGAAAATGATGAAGACATGGTCATCTTGAGCTGTATTTTTACAGAACCCCTTGAAAATGAAGAATAACGGCTTTGTCATTTTTTCAAAAGCAGGGCCACGGATTCAATATGATAGGTATGGGGAAACATGTCCACCGGCTGAATCTCCATGACCTCATATTTTTGGGAGATCATTTCCAGATCCCGTGCCAGGGTGGCAGGGTTGCAGGATACATAGACAATTTTTGAAGGACCAATGGAAAGCACCTGGCTTACCACATCCTTATGCATCCCCACCCTTGGCGGGTCAATGATCATCACATCCGGTATGATTTTTAAACCCGGCAGGACATCTTTGATATCCCCTTCAAGAAATTCACAGTTTTCAATATTGTTCAGGCTTGCATTCGTTTTTGCATCCACAACCGCGCTTTTTACAATCTCGATGCCATAGACCTGTTTTGCCCGGCCCGAAAGCCATATGGGGATGGTCCCGGTCCCGGAATAAAGATCCAGGACGGTTTCATCCCCTTTCAGCCCTGCATATTCAGCCACTTTTGCATAAAGTTTCTCACATGACCTGGTATTGGTCTGGAAAAACGAATTGGCAGAAATTTTGAAAACCAAATTCCCCAGTTTTTCTTTTATATGGTCTTTTCCAAAAAGGCAGATTTCTTCTTTGCCTGTTGAAACTCCGGATTTTGAATCCGTGATATTGTACATGACCGATTCAATCTGCAAAAATTCCCGGGTCAGAAGATCACTCAGATCAGATACAACATCCTGCCTTTTGTCCCGGGTCACAATATTCACCATCCAGGTATCAAAAGCCACGGAATGACGCAGCATCAAAAACCGCCAGAACCCTTCATGGGTCTTAAGGTCATAGGCCAAAAGACCTGAGGTTTTGATAAAATTCCGGACCGTTTCAAGGATCCGGTTTCCAAGACCGGGCATGATCTCACACTGGCGGATGTCAATCACCTTGTCAAAGGTGCCGGGTACATGCAGACCGATACCGAAATCCTTTATAATCTCTTCGTTTTCCAGTTCTTCCGGCATGAGCCACCGTTTGGGGGAACAGGAGAATTCCATCTTGTTTCTGTATTCATAAACCAGGTCTGAGGCAAGCACATCATTGACCTTCACATCCTTTAATCTTCCGATATGATGAAGGGATTCAATGACATGCCGTTTTTTATATTCAAGCTGAAGATCATAGGAAAGCTCCTGCCATTTGCATCCCCCGCAATAATTGCAGTATCTGCATTTGCCCGTATGCCTGGATGAAGACGGTTTCAGGATTTTGATCAGTTTTCCCTCAGCCCAGGACTTTTTCTTTTTTATGATTTTTACACACGCCAGGTCCCCGGGAATACAGCGATCGACAAACACCGGAAACCCCTCCGGTTTTGCAAGTCCCTTGCCGCCAAAGGCAAGGTCAATGATTTCAAGTTCACAGGTTTTACTTTTTTTTATGGCCGTCATGATGAATTCTTTCTTAAATATTGTTATTGTCCCGGTTTTTCAAAACTTGATATTATAATGGTTTAATGGCATAAAGACAAGGTATGGAAAAAAGCATCCAAAATATCGAATTCATTTCTGAGGGGTTTTGGCTCAAAGGAGTCCTTCACCTGCCGGCTATTGAAAAACCTCCCCTTGTGGTGGGGTCCCACGGTCTTGAAGGGTCAAAAGAATCGGCAAAACAAAAGGTCCTGGCCAGGCTGCTGGTGGAAAACGGCATGGCTTTTTTCCGTTTTGACCACAGGGGCTGCGGCCAGAGCCAGGGTGATTTTGTCAAGGACACGTCCCTTGAAAAACGAACCATGGATTATCTTTCAGCAATTCAGCATATCCTCAGTCTCAACAAAACAAGCCGGGATATTGCCCTTTTCGGCTCCAGCATGGGGGGCGCCACCTGCATCAATGCCTGGGAGAGATTGTCTTTGATGGATATCCGTCTCTCTGGGGCCATACTCTGCTCATCCCCGGTCAGGAGCCGCTCTGTTGTAAATATCCCGACCAAGGCTAATGAGAACCGCCCTGCCCTGCCCTTAAGTTTTTTCAAAGAAAACCTGCTCTTTGATATCCTTGATAAAATTTCTGACCTGTCCAATGTCCTTATTTTTCACGGGGATGCAGATAAAACCGTTCCCGTATCCAATGCCCATGAACTTTTTAACCGGGCAAACGAGCCCAAACGGCTGATCATCCAGAAAGGCGGGGATCACCAGATGACATCTGAAAAAGACCAGGGCGAGTTTGAAGCTGAAGCTTTGGCCTGGTATTTAAGATGTTTCCGGCACACCCGTAAGATGACGCCTTAAAAGCTCCAGGGCTGTCACGGCAAATATTTTCTTATTCATTTCCCTGTCATCAAAGGCAAACCTGTAAGTCTTTGCCCTTGAGACATCCTTTCCTGCCAGACCAATGCAGACCATGCCCACGGGTTTTGCAAGGGTGCCGCCGCCCGGCCCTGCAATACCTGTGGTGGATATCCCGAAATCCGCCCCTGCCTTAAGCCTTGCTCCCATTGCCATTTCACGGGCCGTCTCTTCATGGACTGCGCCATGATCAATGATGGTTTTTTTCTGAACACCCAGGATATTGATCTTGGCATCATTGGAATAGGTAACCCCGGAAAACAAAAAATACTCCGAACTTCCGGCCACATCCGTAATCATGCTGGAAATCAAGCCGCCAGTACATGATTCTGCAACGGCAAGGGTTTTCCTTTGGCCGGCCAGCAGGCGCCCGACCTCTTCGGGAATGGAAAGGCCTTTTTCAGACACGACCTTGTTTTGAAGACGTTCCATGACCCAGTCTTTTGCTTTTTTAATCTTTGATGCTGCCGCTTCTTTTTCCTGTAAACCATCAGACAGGATTATCTTGACTTCGATCACGGGAAAATCCACCCTGAACCCCAGCCTCATGCCGGGGAAAATTTCATGAAACCCGTTCAGCAATGCCCCGGCTCCTGATTCCCCAAGACCGAATACGGTAATCCGTTCGATAAAAATTCCATGGGCCTGCCCGAATCTCTGACTTAAAACCGGCTTGACCTCTGTTTCCATCATTACCTTCATTTCCCTGGGCACACCCGGCATGAAAAAAAACAGACACTGGTTAAGGGTCATAAAAAACCCAGGGGCAGTCCCGTTGTGGTTGGTCATCATTTTGGAACCCGCAGGCAGCATGGCCTGTTTCTCATTCTCCCGGGTCAGTTCATAGCCTCTTTTAACAAAATAAGCCTTCATGGACGTGAGCGCTTCCTGGTCTATCTCACATTCCTCCCCGGCTGCCCGGCTGCAGGCAAGAGCCGTCACATCATCGCTGGTGGGGCCAAGACCGCCCGTGACAAGACAGATATCTGCACAAACTGAAATATCCGTAATCGCGGACGCAATCTTTTCCACATCATCCCCCACAGCCGTGATTTTTTGAACCTTATACCCCATGTCCTTCACGGCCCTGCAAAGATGGGCCGAATTGGTATCCACGATATCACCCAGGAGCACCTCATCCCCGGTGGAAAGTATATGAACAATCATGATTCACCCTTATCCTGTTTAAAGATTATATTATTTAAAAAATATTGCATGGTTTGATGAAAAAAAAGCCGGGTTTTTTCGCACAGTGGCAGACACCTCTTTTTTAAATATTTTTTGGATAAACTGCTTGACCTGTTTTCTGTCCCACTGAAGCGGATGTACAAAATTCAGATACAGGGACAGATCCCCGTGATAAAATTCCCAGGTTTTAAGATCCTCTGCATCCTCACTGAATTTCGGAAGGTTGAAAACAGCCAGGTTGAGATAATCGATTGAGGCTTCATGGGCTTTGACAAATTCAAGGGTTTTACGGGCTGCCGCCTTGTCCTCAAAGCTGGTGCCGAACAAAAGATATACAAAAGTCAGGATGCCGGCCTGGTGAAGGTTTTTCAGGATTTTCGACACCATTCCAAGATCCGTGCCCTTGTTCATCTGATCCAGAACTGCCTGGTCACCGGATTCAAGCCCGAGTTTGAGCATATCACACCCGGATTCTTTCAGGTTTTGGCAGAACCCAGGGTACAGGAAATCTTTTTCAAACCTTACAAACCCATACCATTTAAAACTGAACCGCTCATGGGACAGGGCTTTTAAAAACGCCGGGGTAATGGCATTGTCAATGAGATGAACATAGTCAGGGCTGTATTTTTGTTCAATGGTTCTTAAATCCTCCAGCACCCTGGACGCCCGCTGGGAGCTGTAAGCCCTTGTTTCAGCCTTTTCAGGGCAGAACCGGCATTTGCTCCAGTAGCAGCCTATGGAGGCCCGGAAGGGAAGCACCCTTCCAGGCGCAAGATACAGATCTTTTTTGACAAAATCATAATCCGGCACATAATGCTTTTTTGTCCCCCTGCTTTGGCCTAAAAGTTCCAGCAGGGGCTGCTCCCCTTCTCCCTTGATGCAGACATCTATCAGGCTGTCAAAGGGATGAGTGTAATCGGGCCGGCTCATCCAGGAGGAAATGAGACCCCCGCCCATGATGATTTTTTTATTCCTGAAATTGTCCTTGATCCATCCGGCCAGGGCAAACCCCACCAGGGCCTGGTTCAGATAGCAGACGGAAAGCCCGACAAACCCGGAGGCTGACTCCTGAACCCGGTCCCTGAGCCCTGTTTCAAAAAACCCGTAAAAAGGGTTTTCCTTATATCGGACCGCACTTTTCAACAGATCCCGGCTGCTCACCGACGAAAGATGTGTATCGGAATAATCGCTCAGGGAAATCTTGAATCTTTTCTGATCCACACTGATGGCCAGCATATGGTTCAGATCATAAACCCGCTGGTGATACCGGTCCATATGGCTATAGAGATGCGACCCCTTTAATTCGGAAAGGATCTCTTCCCTTTTTTTGATCGCTCTTCTGGACCAGGGGTCGGTCAGCCGCACATCCGACCGGATCAGGTGCAGCATCCCTTCAATATTCGCATCCACCACTTCACAGGGAAACCCGTTTTCCTTTAAGGCGGCAGACAAAAGAGCCACCCCGGCCGGGGGTTCACAGGGCTTGGCAATGGGCGGAAAAATCATGAGCATGGGTCAATCTGCCTCAATGGAATCGAGCACCTGCCGGATAAACGCCTCATGGCTCCAGGATGTGTCATGGGTGACGCCAAGCCTCACCACCACCATGTCTCTTGACGGGATTACGGCCACAATCTGCCCGTTAAACCCGCCGCAATAATAAAGGTCAGGCGGCAGAGACGGGAATTTTCGATGATCCGGGTTCCCTTTTTCACCCGCATTGAGCCAGAACATGGCGCCGTATTCCCCCATGGGCGCCTTGGGCGTAGGCCGTGTTGAATATTCCATCCAGCCGTCGGGCAGGATTTTTTCATTGTTCCAGACCCCCTTATTTTTCAAAAACAGGCCGTACCTGGCCCAGTCCCTTGCCGTTGCAAACATATAGCTGGACCCCACAAAAGAGCCGGACGCATCCGGTTCGATCACTGCGGAATAGGCCCCGATCTTGTTAAACAGGGCCTCCTTTGAAAATTTGTGACAGGCAGCAAGGCTTCCCCCAACCTGATCCGTAACCATCCGGGCAATGATATTGGCTGTGCCGCTGGAATAATTCCACAGCGTATCCGGTTCGGCAATCAAAGGCTTGGCTGCCGCATAATCCGCCATGGACCCGGCCGTATACAGCATATCGGTTGCATCCTTAAACGGACCGTAGACCTCTTCAAATTCAAGACCCGAAGACATGCGAAGCATCATGTCAAGGGTGATCTTGTGCCTCGGGTCATCCGGATTCTGCCATGCCGCAACATTTGCCTGTGCATTGATATCGAGTCCCTTCTCTTTGACCAGAATCCCCACAAGGCTGTTGGTCACGCTTTTGGACATGGACCAGCCGTGCATGGGCGTATCCTTGTCATTCCCGGGTGCATACTGCTCGGCAATGATCTTGTCCCCCAGGACCACCACAATGGCCCGGGTATTTCGCTTTGTATCCGGTCCGGGCTCGGCAAAGGCTTCATCAACCGCTTTTTTAAGCTTTTCCCGGCTGACTTTTCCCGGCAGCCGGTCCAAATCAACCCCTTCTCCCAGGGGCCAGACCTCATCAGTTCTTTTAAATTCATACAAGGACATAGTGTTCATCTGGCTTTTTAATTTGTCCCTGTCCGTATCCACAATCAGTGTACACCCGCACCCCTCCCTGTACACGGCAGTCATGGGTTTCCAGAAACCGAATGCAGCAGCCGTAACGGTTTTATTCTTCTCATCCACCACAGGTTTGACAAGCTGAAACAGGACATGGGTGGGCTTGACATCTTTCTCGAACACAGGCTCCGGGTTTCTGCCTGCCAGAAAAACCTGGGAACAGATATATTTGGCCGAATACCCGGTTCCGATGGGCAAAGCCCCATTGAGAAAATATACCCCAAACCCCATCACACAAAGGAAAACAATCCCAGACACCCATTTCATTTTTCTTTTCATATTGCCCTCCCTGAATCACCTGTTCAAAATTTCAATTCTAATGCAGGACTCATATCAGTTTCACGCCTGACAGGCAAACGGGTTTTTATGAATCTGGATATTTGCCATAAG
>MGTJ01000188.1 GCA_001799395.1 Desulfobacterales bacterium RIFOXYA12_FULL_46_15
CTATATGAAACTGAAACAATTGAAGTCAACATCGCAAAATCTTAAAGATCTATTTGACCAGAATATAACAGTCAAATATATAACCGAACATTTTAAATTAACAATTCAAAAATGCTGGATTTGCAGAAGTAAAAACAAAGCGTCTGGTTAGCTCTACGTTTGGTCCCTGCAATCATCTTGACTTATCAAAAATAATAAGTTATTAATGCTAATAATGTGGCATATACGAGAACATCAGAAATTAGATAAGGTTATTGCAAAATTACCGTTGCAGGTCGTAAAAAAATACGAACTTTGGAAAAATCTTGTTTTTCGACATGGGCCAGATAAATTAAGGGATTTTCCTGGTTTCCATGACGAAAAATTAAGAGGAGATCTTGAAGGACAAAGGTCATCACGACTTAACATTCAATACCGGGTTATCTATTCTGTCGCAAAAGAGGTTGTTTCGGTATATGTCATTGATATCACACCACATAAATATTAGGGAGTTAAAATAATGGAAATCAATAAATCGAATTATAAACCGGCAAAACCGCATACGATCTTAACTACCGGAGAGGTGATCAAAATGTTGCGTGAATTAAAAGGATGGACTCAAGAGGAATTATCTAAATATTGCTCTATCAATGCAAAAAACATAAGTATGCTTGAAAATGATAAGTTAGAAATCGGGAAAAAAAGAGCGTTGCAACTTGCCACTGCATTTGATGTGCATCCTGCCATTATTATGTTTCCTGAATACGAATCAAAAGAAATTCAAAAAGTGGCATAACCAAGTGGTGACTGTGATCGTTAAAATTCAACTTTATTTCCTGACAATCTTAATCAAAGACACTTTTCAATAGTGTTTTTTATAATATAAAAACCTTAATAACTGGCACCAACCATTTTCTTAAAAAGAATATTGCCATTCCGACATTTTCCTGGTAGCAATTGTGGCTTGTTTTGATTCAAGTTTTTTTGTGGAGATAGGGAATGAGAGAAATCATCTTAATAAATATTACCGGCAAAGACAGGCCAGGACTGACTTCCAGCCTGACCAATATTCTTGCGCAATATGAAATCACCATCCTGGACATCGGGCAGGCCGTTATTCATGATTATCTGTCCCTTGGGATGCTGATAGAAATACCGTCCCGGCATTCATCCTCATCCATCCTCAAAGACCTTGTGTTTCAGGCCCATAAGCTTGGGATTCAAATCCGGTTTTCACCCATTGATATGGAAAACTATGTGGGCTGGATCGCCAGAAACGGTCATGAACGGTTGATCATCACGCTTCTCGGCCGCACCCTCACAGCTGTGCAGTTATCCGGCATCACATCAGTGATTGCAGCCAATCACCTGAATATTGATATCATCACCAATCTTTCGGGGTCCATTCCCCTGGATCAATCCGAATTACACCCCAGGGCCTGCATCAAGCTGACCATATCCGGCAAACTCGACGACCCGGATCATTTACGTCGGCAATTACTTGAGACTTCGGAAAAAACCGGGATTGATATCTCTTTTCACGTGGACAACATCTATCGTCATGCCAGAAGATTGATCGTATTTGATATGGATTCCACTCTCATCCAGTGCGAAGTCATTGATGAACTGGCAAAACACGCGGGTGTGGGTGACCAGGTGGCCAGGATTACCGAATCTGCCATGAACGGTGACATCGATTTCAAGGAAAGTTTCACCCGGCGGGTGGCCCTGCTCAGAGGCCTTGATGAAAGCGTCCTGGCTGAAGTTGCCGGAACTCTTGAACTGACCGAAGGAGCTGAGCGGGTTGTCAGCACCCTGAAAAAACTGGGGTATAAAATCGGCATCATCTCCGGCGGCTTTGATTATTTTGGAAAATACCTGCAGAGCAGACTGGGGCTTGACTATGTGTTTACCAATGGCCTTGAAATCAAAGACAAAAAAATTACCGGGAATGTCTCAGGTGAAATTATTGACGGTGCTAAAAAGGCTGAAATCCTTAAAACCATTGCCGTGGTGGAAAATATCGGCCTGCAGCAGACCATTGCTGTGGGTGACGGCAGCAACGACCTTCCCATGATCAGCGTTGCAGGTCTCGGGATTGCCTTTCATGCCAAACCCATTGTAAGGAAAAAAGCACAGCAATCCATCTCCCGTGTGGGGTTGGATGGATTGCTGTATCTGATGGGCATGAGCGAAAGGGAAATCGGACAGCAATAGCTGTTACAGCATTTCTATGGCGCAGGCCATGGAAACACCGCCGCCGCCGCAGAGGGTGGCAAGGCCCAATGTTTTTTTCCGTTTTTTCATGGCATACATGAGGGTGACCACAACCCTGGCGCCCGTGGAACCTACAGGATGACCCAGACCGATTCCGGAACCGTTCACATTGGTGATTTCCCGGTTCAGCCCCAGTTCTTTTTCACACCCGAGATACTGACCGGCAAAGGCTTCGTTGACTTCAATCAGCTCGAAATCAGACAGAGACAGGCCGGAAGAGTTCAGAAGATTTTTGACAGCAGGCACAGGGGACAGGCCCATGACCGACGGATGGCAGGCACCCCTTGAGGTTGCTTTTATTTTTGCCATGGGGGTCAGGCCCAGCTCTTTGGCTTTTGAGGCAGACATGATGATCATGCCGGTGGACCCGTCATTGATACCGGAGGAATTTCCGGCTGTGACCTTGCCGATTTTCGGGACAAAGGCGGGCGGCAGGGCCGCAAGATCCTCCATGGTGATTCCGGGTCTGAAATGTTCATCCTTATCAAAGATCAGGGGGTCTTTCTTTTTCCGGGGAACGGCCACAGGAACGATCTCATCTTTGAAAGAGCCGTCTTTGCTGGCGCGTTCCGCCTCATTATGGCTTCTTAAAGCAACTTCATCCATTTCCTGTCTTGAAATATTTAAATGCTGGGCAATGAATTCCGTGGTATGGCCCATGATATAGGGCTTACCCACAAAAAGGCTTAAAGGCGGCTTTGTCGCATCCACAGGGCCGTCTTCAGGATGGGGAATAATGTGGGAGCCGCAGTGAAGGGCATGGATCATATCATCCACAAACACCTGGTCCTGGAGTCTGCACCCCCAGCGGGCATTGGGAACGCTGTAAGGTGCTGACGACATATGCTCCGTACCGCCGGCAAGAATAATATCAGCCATGCCTGCCTGGATCATGGCCATGCCTGAAATCATGGCTTCCATCCCGGAGATGCAGACCCGGTTGATGGTGACGGCGGGCACGGTATCCGGGATTTTGGCCAGCAGGGCCCCGACCCTGGCCACATTCAAGGTGTCACAGGATTCCATGCAGCACCCGTAGCGGATATCATCAATCATGCCCGGTTCTATACCGGCCCTTTTAATGGCTTCCGTCATGGTGACGGCTGCAAGGCTTGCCCCATTCATAGGCAAAAGGGTTCCGCCAAAAGTTCCTATGGCTGTCCTGCAGCCCGATACTATAACAACATCTTCCATTTTTATTTTCTCCTCGTTTTTGTAGCGATTCTTAATGTTTTTATCAGAATAAATCTTCATCCATATCCGCTGCCGGATTATTTTCATAGGTAATGGCGGTGAGTCTCCCCAGGGTTGCCGGAAGGATGGTCAAAATAAAAAACTCGGCTGCCTTGATTTTGCCCTTGTAAAAAGAAGCATCTTTGGATTGAAGTTTTTCATCTGCAATGACGGCCCGCCAGAGCAGCATCCACCCCATGATGATATCTCCGGTTGCCTCCAGAAGGGGATGGGCAGAGGCAAAAGCTGATGCTGCATGGGCTGAAAACATGGCCCGGCTGGCGTTTGTACACGTAGTTTCCAGCAATGCGACACCGGATTCCAGTTTTTCTGCAAGCCCTTTCAGGCGATCCTGTTTTTTTGCCGCCTCTAAGGTGAGATTGATTTCATGAACCAGGGTTTTGAGCATTTGGCCTTTGCTTCCCGCCACTTTACGGCCCAGAAAATCCATGGCCTGAATCCCGTTGGCCCCTTCATAAATGGAGGCGATCTTGCAATCCCTGACCATCTGCTCCACCGGATATTCCTTTGTATAGCCGTATCCGCCGAATACCTGCATGGCTTCCACGCAGACATCAAAGCCTTTTTCACTGGTATAGGCTTTTACAACGGGTGTCAGGATTCCAATCAGATTACTGTATTTCAGGATTTCCGCCTCATCTTTAGAAGTCTCTTCCTTATCAAAACAGAAAGCCACATAATAAATCAGGCTCCGCAAGCCTTCCACATAGGCTTTCATTTTCAAAAGCATCCGCTTTACATCCGGATGCCGGATGATGGGGACCTGGGCTGCGCCATGGTCGGCAATGTTTTCAATACTTCTGCCCTGGAGCCTTAGTTTTGCATAATCAAGAGCATGCTGATAAGCCAGGTTCGCACTGGTAAAGGCCTGGGTTCCCACCTCAAGACGGACTTCATTCATCATGTGAAACATGACCTCCATGCCCTGGTTGGGTTTACCCAAAAGATAGCCCATGCATTTCCCCTTGCTGCCAAGGGACATGGAACAGGTCGGGCTGCCGTGAAGACCCATCTTTTTTTCAACACCGGTACAGACCACGTCGTTGGGCTCACCCAGTGATCCGTCCTCATTGACCCATATCTTTGGAACAATAAAAAGAGAGATTCCCTTGGTACCGGCCGGGGCACCTTCGATCCTGGCAAGGACGGGGTGGATGATGTTTTGTGTCAGATTCTGCTCGCCGTTGGTGATGAAAATCTTGCTGCCGGTGATGTCATATAAGCCGTCATCCCGCTTTTTGGCCGATGTGGTCAAAGCGCCCACATCCGAGCCAGCACCCGGTTCGGTCAGGAGCATGGTCCCGCCCCAGACACCGGTATAAAGCTTTTGAAGGAAAAGTTCCTTTTGTTTTGGGGTTCCGTATAGATTAATCATTTTCCCGGCCCCATGACCCAGGATGGGATAGGTCATCAGAACATAATTAGCTCCGATCAGGTATTCCAGGGCTGCCTGGGCAATGGTAAACGGCAGACCCTGCCCGCCGTAGTCCTGGCTTTCGGTCAGGGCGCCCCATTCGCCTTCCACAAGAAGCTGATGGGGCTTTCTAAGGCATTCCGATACATTTACAGCACCGTTTTCAAATCTTACGCCATCCTTGTCGCACTCGGCATAGGTGGGGAATATTTCCTTTGTTGCCAGATTCTTTGCTTCCTTGACAACCATATCAAACATTTTTCTATTAAATGCTTTATATTTATCTGATTGCAGAAAAGAATCCGCCTTGAATTGTTCGTATAAAACAAAATCAATATCTCTTTGATCCGTCAACCTGGGGGCCATATATTACCTCGCATAAAAATTAATATAGTAGGTAAGTAATATTTACTTATCCGTTTTCTGCCTGTCAAGCAGAAAAACAATTACAGGTCGAATCTGCAAACAGCGTTTCTTAAAAATCAACCGCCTATAAACGAGTTGTTATTTCTTTTTCAGGGATTTGTTTTCAATAGACAAAAGGCTTGAAATGGTAATCTTATCCAGGCAATCGAACATGGCACGGCCGGCTTCAACCCAGACCCAGCGGGACAGGCATTCCCCGGCCCGGTTACAGACACCGCAGATCTTTTTTTTCTGTTCGGCACAATCTGCAATCACCGTCGATTCTTCAAGGATTCTGACAATTTCGCCAACAGATATCTTATCCGGTGATTTTGCAAGCATATGACCGCCGGATGGCCCCCGGCAACTGTCAACGATACCTGCTTTTTTAAGCTTTCTGATAATCTGCTCAAGATATTTGACTGAGATATTCTGCCGGCTGGACACATCACTCAAGGGAACCGGTTTGTCTTTTCCGTAAACTGCAATATCAAGAATCAGTCTTGTTCCATATCTGCTTTTGGTTGTCAGTCTCATAATTGTCTCATTTAACCAATCTTATCCTTGATGATTTTCAAAAGTTCTTCCCGGTCAAACGGCTTTGATATTGATGCCGCAGCATTCATCACAGCACATTGATAACCCGGCAGGCCGCTGATGACAATAACCGGGATTTTCTTTAATTCAGAATCTTTGGACAGTTGATGATAGAATCTAGGACCCCAGTCTCCCGGCATCTCAATATCAAGGGTGATAAGATCAGGCTTGTATTTTCCGGTTTGATGCAATCCTTCCTCTGCATTTCCGGCTTCATACACATCATAGCCATGATCCCTCAAAAGAGAAACAAGATAATGTCTAATGCTTAAATCATCATCTATAACAAGAATTTTCTTTTCCAAAATGATCTCTTAATCTGTGTCTGTTTTCAAACTTACAAGGTTTGGAAGATTGTCCAGATAAGGCTGGGGGATATGTCTGAAAACCAGGTCAGCCCCTTTGGGTTCCTCAACCCATCAGAAGCCGACCTTCAGTCTTTTCCGCTTGGCATTCGAAATGCTATTCCTCTTCGTTCTCTTCAGCGTCCTCGTCAACAGGTTTCAAATGGTCCGGAATAATCAGCATTTTAACAATTAACGGTTTAAGAA
>MGTJ01000189.1 GCA_001799395.1 Desulfobacterales bacterium RIFOXYA12_FULL_46_15
GTGCCTTTAAACGCCATGGGGGCTTGTCTTAGATACCGCAATGTCGGCAAGGCTCTTGTCCGGGTTACGGATCTGCATACATTCGAGGATGTAGCGGATATTGTCGGGCAGGGTCCTGCACCGATCATCCGATATCCTGTTATAACCGCCCTGGGGGCAGGGACTACTTATCCCTGCTGCAAGCCGGCGCCTTATATTGTCAGCGAGACACGGGATGATATAGATGTTGTTACAGTGGTGACTGAAGTCCCCTTAAGCTACAGCTCTGTAATTGTCAAAGTGGATACGGATGTTTTCATCGGCCGGGAAGGGTCTGATGTTCTTTCGGGCAAGCGGATTGTCGGTATGGTGGAAACCGAGCAGTATGGATCCAAAATGTTGCATATCGGCGGGGTCAACCGTTTAACATCGGAAAATGGTTTACTGGTGGCAAGAACCATTACGGATATTGCAAATGGGAAAGAAGTAAATTTAAAAATTAAAAACGGCAGCCGCCTGAAGCTACAGGTGGGTCACGCTCCGGTCATTGACAACATTAAAGCAAAAAAGATGCGTCTCGGCTGCGGCAGCGCAACTCTGGGGATTTTTGCGCCATTATTAAAAGATGTGGCTGATGAGGTGATTGTTCTGGATTCCCATGTTACCGGGCTTTTAAGCAGTCATGTTGCCGGCCGTCATGTCAATGTGAAAACCACGGGAATTGATCTCATATTTAAACTCAGCACACCGGGCCGTTATTTCGGGGATCATGGCAATGGATGGGGCGGTACTTCCATCAATGATCCGGAAAAAGTGATTAAATCCATTGACATGGATATCGCCTGGGCCGGAATGAAGATATTTATCACTGAAACAACCGGTCAGAAGGGAGCCATGTTTGAACTGGACCAAAAAGGTGTATTAACCGGCATTCCCCTGACTGAAAAAGCAAGAGATATGCTCAAGACCATCGAAGATTCATGTGAACCATCCATGGTGTCTGCCATTTATACAGCCGGAAGCGGGGGGAGTGCCAGGGCAGGCGTTACAAAATTCCCCATTAAACTCACAAAAGCCGTTCATGAGAACAAAGCCCATTTGACTGTCTGCGGTGCCCCCGTATTTATCATGCCCGGAGGCGGAATCTCTTTCATGGTTGATGTCCAAAAGGTCAAACCTGGCTCCTTTTACTGGACACCCACCCCGGCTACCATCTGTCCCATTGAATATACCATGGTGCTGAAAGACTATATAGCCATGGGAGGACATGTTGAAGCCATGAAACCCTTTAAAGCAAAGAAGACTTAAAAAAGATGATGGTTTTGAAAACAAATGATGAACAGTGACCAGCGTATTATTATTGCTCCTGATAAACAATCGGTGATCGCCGAGAATGGCCCCATGAGACTTGTAATAAAGGCTTGGCACAACGGAGTGTTTCAAATGGAGGCGGCCATACAGGCAGCAAAATTTTCTTTTTCCTGTCTTAAACAGGTTGCGGGCCATCTTCAATATTTAAAGAAAATCAATCCGGTTTTGCCAGAAGGGGAAGAAAATTCTATTTCCATGAGGATGATGGAAAGTGTAAGGATGATTGGAGATAAAGATCTGACACCCATGGCAGCGGTTGCGGGCAGCATTGCCGATGAGGTTGCCGACCGGCTTTTTGCCATGGAAACCGGCAAAGTCATAGTTGACAACGGAGGGGATATCGCCATCAGGCTTTCCGGCCTTGAGAGGGCAAAAGTCGGTCTGCGCACGGATTTGAATTCTAAAGAAATCTCCCATATCATGGAGCTGGATGCGCGCTCGTTATCATGGGGGGTTGCTACCAGCGGTCTTGGAGGAAGAAGTTTCACTAAAGGAATAGCCTCTGCAGCTACCGTGGTTGCAAAAACTTCTTCAAAAGCTGATGCAGCAGCCACTTCAATTGCCAATGCCTGTTTTTGCAGGGACAAAAATATTGTCCAGGTACCTGCCGGGCTGATAAATCCTGATACGGATATTCCTGACATTCCGGTTACGGTCAGTGTCGGGGAACTAAGCCCGGAGACCATCCGCACGGCATTGGAAAACGCATTGGGAAAAGCGGAAGAATATGTGGAAAAGGGATTTATCCATGGCGCTTTGATAGCCGCAGGAGGATCTGTGGTCATTACAAACCGGTTTAATGAACATGTTGCTTTTATTCAAGACAGGTTCAAGGAGAAATCATCAAAGATGATTGATGGAATTTAAGGCTCTGTGGAAATAAAAAATAAAAACTATAAGGAGAACAAAAGATGACGGATTTATCAGAAATCACAAAAGCACTCATTTCCGGAAACACTGAGCAGGTTTGCAGCCTTGTGAAGGCCGAAGTCACAAAGGGAACCAATGCCGGTGACATCTTAAATATCGGTCTGATTCAGGGCATGGATATTGTCGGAGAAAGAATGCAGAGCGGCGACATGTTTATACCGGAAGTCTTAATGTCTGCCAAAACCATGAGTGCAGCAGTTGAAATTTTAAAACCCCTGCTCAGTGCTGATGATATGAGTTCTGCCGGCCATATCGTCATCGGAACTGTAAAAGGAGATCTCCATGACATTGGAAAAAACCTGGTATCCATGATGGTTGAAAGTTCAGGGTTTGAAGTCACTGATCTGGGCGTTGATGTGGCACCGGAAGCCTTTGTTAAGGCGATTCAGGAAAAAAACGCCAATATTGTTGCCCTTTCAGCCCTTCTGACCACCACCATGCCCATGATGCAGCAGACCATGAATGCCCTGGTTGAAAGCGGGCTGAGGGATAAAGTCAAAGTCATTGTGGGGGGTGCTCCGGTGAACCAGGATTTTGCCGACAAGATCGGTGCGGATGGATATGCCCCGGATGCCGGTTCCGCCAGTAAACTGGCAAAGGAATTGTGGGCTTAACCCTCCCCTGAAAAACAAGGAGAAAACATGATAATCATTGGGGAACTCATTAATGCCAGCAGGAAAGCGGTTGCAACTGCAATTGAATCCTGTGATAAAGAAGCCATCCGGAAAATAGCAATGGATCAGGCTGAACATCATACGGATTATATTGATGTCAATGCCGGTATATTTGTTGATAAAGAGGCAGAATACCTGACATGGCTGGTTGAAACCGTCCAGGATGCCACAGACATCCCGTGTGCCATTGACAGCCCTGACCCTAAAGCTGTCGAAGCTGCCCTCAAAGTTCACAAAGGGACTGCAATGATCAACTCCATATCCCTTGAAAAAGAACGGTATGATAATATCATGCCCATTATTGCAGGGACCGGTCTAAAGGTGGTCGCCCTGTGCATGAGTGATGAAGGTATGCCCGTTACAGTGGATGACCGGCTTAAGATAGCCGGCAAACTCATTAACGGTCTTTTAAAGAATAATATTTTGGTGGAAAATATTTTTGTAGACCCCCTGGTTCAACCTCTGGCTGTGGACAAGACCTATGGAATGGGATTTATTAACACCATAGAAGCCATTAAAAAAGAATTTAAAGGAATACATACAGCCTGCGGTCTGTCCAATATTTCTTATGGTCTGCCGGGCCGGAAACATCTGAACCGTGCCTTTATGATCCAGGCTGTTTTAAAGGGGCTGGACGGCGCCATAATCAATCCGCTGGATAAAGGCATGATGTCGGCCATTATCACGGCTGAAGCCCTGGCAGGCAAAGATGATTATTGCATGAACTATTTGAAGGCGTTTCGTTCCGGATTGTTTAATTGATAAAGAATGGGAAATACATGAAACCGGCAGTGCGATTTTGCTTTATTTTTAACCCCCCGGCATGAATATCACTGGCAGTGATCATAATCGGCGGAACGACCTTTTATATTGTCTGTCCGCCTGGTTATAGCGGGGTCAATAGTGGCAATGCTCAGGATGACGCTTAAGGGAAAAAACCTCAAAGGCAGGGGATACACCAAAGCGGTCATGCTGCCGGTGGCTGACGGGCAGAGAGGGCTTTTATATCTTGTCTTTGTTGCACAAGAGACATCTGTTTAAAAAAACTCTGTACCGGGACCAGAGGCAGCATCCGAAATATATATAAAAAGACTTGCTACATAAAATGTAGTATGATACATAATCTATAGTGCACTACAGGTAATGTATCATACTACAAATAATATATTTCGGAGGTCATTATGCCCGTCATCAATGTTGCAATGGGTCCTGTTTCAGAGGATCAGAAAAAAGCTTTAATCGAACGCTTGACATCAGAAGCTGCTATCATTACTAAGATGGGAGCTGAAAATTTTATTGTTCTTATCAATGAAATTCCGTTTGAAAATATAGGAGTCGGCGGTAAGACAATAAAAGATATAAAGTCAGGCAAATAAACGATTCAGCGTACATGGACCTCCCAAATTCCGTGTACGCTGAATTCTATTCAGAGGATTATTGCTATGTCTATTCCAAAACCGGGAAAACCGGTCAGGGGTTCAAAATCAGGTGCTCCGATCATGGCGCTTTTCGATCTGTTAGGACGTCGCTGGGCCATGGGCATCATCTGGCAGCTATCAGACGGCCCGCTGTCGTTCAGTGAACTTAAGAAAAGATGTGATTCAATCTCACCAACCATCTTAAGCGTAAGAATAAAAGACATGACCGAAGCAAAATTAATCGAACGGACGCTTGATGGCTATATGCTCACCCTATCCGGAGAGGAGCTGACCAAGATCTTGAAACCTTTTGGAGAATGGGCCATGGAATGGGCGGAAAAATTAAAATGAATTGAAAAAGACCTGGCAGGTTTCACGGTTTCTTCCTTTTATCTGATATCGCTTCCCACGGCATTGGCGCTTTTTTTTGGCAACGGTAAGGGTGACAACCCGGCTTCGCCCGGAAGCCCTACAATGCGCTTGAGATATGCGCGTTTGGTATCACCCGGGGCCTTGAAAATGACCAGATCACCCCGGCCGGGATTGTTGTACCGGTAAAACAGCTGGCTGCTGATGACATGGCCTCCAGGACGGTCAGCAAATACGCCAGGCTGGACAAAAGAAATAAAAACGAGAGTAAAGCCAGGTTCAGCCTGGTTACAGGATGCTTCATGATGGTGTATACCATTGAAAAAACAAGACCCCCCCCAGGAGGCCAGCAATCCACCATTTTCTTGTTTTGGTGATCTGATCGTTCGCCATATAAGGCCTTGACATTTCAGGCATAAAAGAGGATCAACTTCATAAATTTTTTGAATCAGCCGCCCAAGCACAGACCGACAATTTTGCCAACAGCTTTCGATTATAGAGAAAGCAGATCCGCGCAACCGTTTGGGAATACTGAAAACCCGCTGACGGTGAGGGACATCCTTTAAAACAGGGGTCAAAAGCCATTCACCATATTCAAGTTTCTGCCCTTTCCAGCTCTTCAAAATGATTTTCGACACACTTGTAATATGGGCTTGCCTTAGTGTTGCGGTGCTGGTAAACATCATAAACACAGGATGACCTGGATGAGGATATGAGGTGTACGCTTGGTCATTATTTAAAAAAATAGTTTCAATCAAAAAATGGTAATAGTTTGTTCAAGTTTTGAGAAGAGGAGATTATATAATTAAAATGAACAGAATCACAGTAATAACGCTGATCGGAATTATTTCAATCACAATGATTTTCTTTGCCTGTGGAAGAACGGTGTCCCGCCTCGGAGGGAAAGATCATCGCCAGGTATTGAAAGTCGAAAATTTTAAAGAATTTGTCAGTATCAGCTTTGATAAACGAGGCAACTCGACTGTTAAGGATGTAACTTTCCTGGCGACTGACGGTTTTGTGTATACCCAGGAATTTATTGATATAAATCCGTTTGAGGGCGTTATCCGTTGGGTTCCTTATGGTCAAGGTGAAGATTTTATTCAGTCTCGTGCCATTTCCCGATGGACTGGCAATGCTGTTAATTTAGAGCTTCCTGATGATTGTGCCCGAATCTTGGGCGTTGATATCGGTTATGTATCAAAAGATGAACGGGTTAAAAATTTGACCTATCTCTCCACCGATGGAAAAATTTATTCCAGGGAGTACCGTGAAGGATTGATTGATCGAAAGTTTGAAGGTTGGCTTGAAGTCAAGGCTAAATAATTCAACAATTTTTTAATGGTTATTAAAGATGATAATCGCTTTTTAAGATATTCCAGGTGGACCTGTCTGAGCGGTGCATGAACTATTTGAAGGCGTTTCGTTCCAGGTTGTTTAATTGATAAAGAATGGGAAATACATGAAACCGGCAGTGCGATTTTGCTTTATTTTTAACCCCCCGGCCTTATCTTCTCCCATGCAGTGGGCAAGCCCCACCCTGGCCCCTTCTCCGGGACCGCACAGTCCCAGTGCTTCATAATGAAGGATTTCCGAGATGGTAAAGGCATCGT
>MGTJ01000190.1:0-1073 GCA_001799395.1 Desulfobacterales bacterium RIFOXYA12_FULL_46_15
AAGGAGTGCAAAGGGGAATTTAAAGCCGGGAGATCATCTGGCGCCATTTATCAGTTCTACACGCAGTATCACAATCAACGCTCCGATATCAGATGTTTGGGATTGGATCATTCAATTGGGAGCAGACCGAGGTGGTTTTTACAGTTACTGGTTTATTGAAAAACCACTCGGATATAAATATCGTGAAACTAATCGAATCGAAGCGGAATTTAAAGGCATGGAAGTGGGGCGAATAATAAAAGCTTCGCTTGATCCATCCATGAGCTTTATCGAGTACAATTTTCCAGTTGTCGCTGTAGATCCCGGGAAATCTTTTGTTTTAAAAAACTGGGGATGTTTCCTGCTCAATAAAATAAATTCAACTCAAACACGATTGATTGTTCGAACTCATGGTCAAGTTTTGACAAGCTGGAAAGATTATTTAGAATATTTTTTCATGATGCCCCTTCATTACCTGATGGAAAGGCGAATGTTGGCTGGTATTAAATCACGCTCAGAAGTAGGCCCTGGTGAACCTTTTTCTGCAACAAATGATATTCTTTGGTTCATAGGGATTATCTTATCATATATTCTGACAACATCAATCAGGATCATTCACTCCTCAAGGCTTCCACAGGGTCCAGCCGGGAAGCACGCCAGGCAGGCACCACCCCGGACATGAGACCGATAAAAACCGCCAGGAGTTCAGCATAAAAAACATAGAGAAGCGGGGTGTGGGTGGGAAGGGATGGGATGGCAATGCCGAGGATAAAGGCCCCTCCCATGCCGAGGAGAAGGCCTGCAAACCCGCCGGCGGCGGACAGGGTCATGGCTTCCCCGATAAAGAGGAGCAGGATCTGTCCCCGGCCTGCGCCAATGGCGCGAAGCAGCCCTATTTCAGAGGTTCTTTCCTGGACGGCAATGGTCATGATGGTCAGTATACCGATGCCGCCCACAAACAATGAAATCCCCCCCAGGGCACCCACGGCCAGGGTCAGAATATTTAATACCGACCCAAGGACATCCAGCATCTGTTCCTGGGTGGTAATGGTGTAATCTTCGGTTCCATGGCGGGCCGTCAGAAGGGTCTTGAC
>MGTJ01000190.1:1089-30991 GCA_001799395.1 Desulfobacterales bacterium RIFOXYA12_FULL_46_15
TCCGTACCGATGCCTTTTTTATAAAGCAGATCGATTTCCATGAGGCTTTCCCGGTTGAACATGGCAAGGGCCCTGGCAACAGGGATATAGACCGCATCATCCAGATCGAACCCCAGCATCTGCCCCTTGGATTCCATGATGCCGATGACCCTGTAACGCTCACCGCCAATGCGCACTAGTTTTCCCAGGGGGGTATCGGATTTGAAAAGTTCGTCCCGAACCCGGCTCCCCAGGACGGCAAAGGGCCTTGCCGAGCGGGGATCATCATCCGGGAGAAACCGGCCGCCTATGACCCGCATCTGCCAGACTTCCGGCACTTTGTGGCCCACACCAAAGATATAGGTCCGCCTTGTTTTTCCCTTGTATTCAACGGGTCCGTTACCCTGGACAAGCGGGACAACCCCCAGGATTTCCGGGATTTCCTGTAAGGCAAGGGAATCTTCAATGGTCAGGGGCCGGATATTGCTGATCATGGCGCCGGGTGTACCGTGGGTTTTGGTTATGCCCGGATTGATGCCCATGAGGTTGGTTCCGAACTGTGTGAATTCGGACAGGACAAACTGGTGAATTCCTTCACCGATGGAGGTCAGAAGCACGACAGACGCAATACCGACAGCGATACCGAGAGCTGTGAGAAAGCTTCTCATCCTCTGGCTGAAAACTCCGCTCTGGGAAAGCCTGATCGCATCCGTAAATCTCATCCGTATATCCTTATCATTATATCTTCATCGCCTGGACAGTGCCATGACCGGGTCGAGGCCTGCCGCTCTTCTGGCCGGAAGGACACCGAAAAGGATGCCTGTGAGCTGGGCTGTGAATACTGAAGCGGCAATGGACCACAAGGGGATATGAACCGGGAAATCCGGAAACAGCCTGATGATGACAATCACCCCGGAATAGGCGATAAAAATACCGAGAATGGCCCCGGTCATGGACAGGATGGCGGCTTCAGTAAGAAAGGCCCATAAAACCTGGGACCCGGTTGCGCCAATGGCTTTTAAAAGCCCGATTTCCGATTTCCGCTGGGAAACCGATATGAGCATTACATTCATGATCAGGATCCCGGCCACGGCAAGGCTGATGGCTGCGATCCCGGCTACAGTAAGGGTCAGGGCCGTCAATATCCGGTCAAAGGTGGACAGGATGGCATCCTGGGTAATGACCGTGATATCGTCCTCGCCGTCATGCCTTTCTTTGATGGTTCTGAGCACGGCTTCTTTGGCCGCCTTGACATCGTTACGGTTCTTGGCTTCAAGCATGATTCTGAACAAAGATGAGGTATTGAACAGGGACTGGGCAGATGCCACCGGGATTATGACAAGGTCGCTCATGTCAAGCCCGAGAGACTGTCCTTTTTTGGCCAGGACCCCTATGACCTGGAACCGCCGGTCCTGGATCCTGATCCATTCCCCTAATGCCGACCGGTTTTGAAAAATTTCCTTTTTGATTTTATACCCGATGACAGCCACGCCTGATCCCCTGGACGGGTCCTGGACAGGGAGGAACCGTCCCTGTCCCATGGCCAGTTGCCGGATTTCAAACATCTCGGCCGTGGTGCCGAGGATGGTGACTTCCCGGTCTTTTTCATTCCAGGATACAGGCGCAGACCCGACCACGATAGGTGCGACCTTGCCGATGGAAGGGTTTTTGGCCAAAGACAGGGCATCATCCAGGGTCAGATCCCGCGGGGTCTGACCGAGAAGCGGCGGCGGCCCGCCCGTGGTTTCGGACCGGCCCGGCAGGACAAACAGGATATGGGTCCCAAGGGAAGTGAATTCCCGGTTCACATAGCGTCTTGCGCCTTCTCCCAGGGAGGTGAGAAGCATGACCGAGGCCACGCCCATGGACATGGCTAAAAGAACGAGCAGGGTCCGGGCCGGATACCCGGACAAGGCCCGGATGCTGAAAATGAAGGTGTTTTCAATTTTCATAAGACCGGGTCCCGGGTTTTGTCGGAGATGATCCGTCCGTCCGTCATGATGATATTACGGCGGGCCCTTTCCCCCAGGGCAGGGTCATGGGTGACGATGACAAGGGAAATGCCGGATTTATTAAGATTTTCAAGAATCTCGATGACATCACCGCCTGAATGCCGGTCCAGGTTTCCTGTGGGCTCATCCGCCAGGATTATGGACGGCCGCATGATGGTGGCCCTTGCAATGGCCACGCGCTGGCGCTGGCCGCCGGAAAGCTGATCCGGCCGGTGTCTTGCCCGGTCTTTTAAGCCCAGAACAGCCAGGGCTTGTGTGACCCGGGTTTTTCTTTCTTTTGGATCAATACCGGCAAGGATCAGGGGGAGCTCTACATTTTCAGCAGCCGTAAGTCTCGGGATGAGATGGAAAAACTGGAAAACAAACCCGATTCTGTCCCTCCTGACCAGGGCCTGATCTTCATCGGAAAGGGAGGTGGTATCATCGTTTTCAAGCTGATAGGTGCCTTTTGTGGGCCGGTCCAGGAGACCGAGAATGTTGAGAAGTGTGGATTTTCCGGAGCCTGAGGGTCCCATGACGGAAGTATATTCTCCATGATCCAGGTTCAGGCTGACATCCCGCAATGCATATACCTCTTCTTCGCCAACCCTGAACACCCGATCCATGTGAGATAACTGGATCACTTGGGTTCACCCTGAATTTTTGCTTTGACCCCATCCTTGACCCCGGCCTGATCCACATTGACCACCACCATTTCATTCATTTCCAGACCGGACAGGACTTCGGTAAAATCCCAGTTGGAAATGCCGGATTTGATTTTTTTCTCAAGGATCATTTCTTCGCTTTCTGAAAACACAAATACCCGGTTGCCGTCCAGGATGGCTTCAGTTGGAATCCTGAGCGTATCCGGGTGGATGCTGAGGATGATTTCCACATCTGCACTATAGCCTGCAAGAAGGTTTTCAAGATCGGCTGTATTTACGAATTCAACTTCAACATCAACAGTCCTGGCCTGTTTTTCACGATCCAGGACAAACACACCCACCCTTTTGACCTTGCCTTCATAATTCCGGTCCCGGAAACTGTCCAGGGTGATCCTGGCTGCCATACCGGTTGAAATGGCCGGGGCATCCACTTCATCAATGGGGGCCGCCACATAAAAACAGGTGTTGTCAACGAGATCAACGGCAGGCGGTGTCGGGATGCCCACAGGAGAAGGGGTGACATATTCGTTCAATTCCCCGTTGATTTCAGCGATGATACCGCTGAACGGAGCCGTCAGCCTTGTCCTTTTGAGGTTGGCTTGGACCACGCCCATGCGGGAACGGCTCATGAGGAATGCAGCTTTTGAGGCCTCACATTCGGCTTTCAGGGCTTTTGCCCCGGTCATGGCCTGGTCCAGCTTTTCCAGGGATATGAGATTTTTTTTGTGAAGCTCTGATAAACGATCCGCATCCCGCTGGGCAATTTCCGCCCTGAGACAGGCTGCTTTGGACCGGGATTCATTGGCATCCGCTTCTTTTTGAGCAAATTTTGCCTCTTCCATGATGTCTTCATTCCAGAGTTCCAGGAGGAGTGCGTCTTTTTCAACAAAATCGCCTTCCCTGACAGGCAGTTTGATGATCTGTCCGCCGATACCCGGAGATAATTTTGCCCTGCGGCATGCGGTTATGGTCCCGGCCCGGGTATTGGCCACGGTTTTTTCAACCAGGCCTTTTTCCACAAGTTTGACAACCACCGTAATCGGTTTGGGCCGTGTATACCAGAAGGCAGCAAAACTTCCGGCAATAATAATCAGTATCAGGATGATCCAACGAAATTTAATTTTAGGCATGGCCATATCCATCCGGAAAAGATCAAAATGTTAATGAAGGCAAAATCTTATCAAAACGTTCATATATCATGGGGATTAAAAATATACAAATTTTTCAAAGATTTTGACAGGGATATGACCGGCATTTTTTAATCAGTTCTTTTAAACCGGTTTTTCCGTGGATCTCGTAGGGAAACAGGGGGATCCGGCTTATATGCATTTTTGTAAATTTCCGAAGTATTTTTTCAATATAGACTTTCTGGCTTTTCTGTCTAACGGTGCAGACAGGACAGTCTGTATCCGGTAACACCATATTGATAAAAAGATGATTTAAGGGAATCTTTGCCTGTAATAAATAGGCATAAAGGTCTTCAGATTCCAGCAAGCCCATGGCCTCAGGTATGACAACCATTACAAAGGCAGTCTTTTTTTTATCTGTCAGGTTTTCCTGAATTCTTCTTATGTTTTTAGACAGGTTCAGGGCTTTTTGTGCAGACCGGGTTAATTTTACAATTCCCTCATATTTCATCAATAAATTGAAAAGGGTCTTCAACCATTGTCTCACAAGTTCGGGAAGCTCTAAAAACCTCAATAAATGGCCTGTCGGAGAAGAATCGATAATAATGATATCAAATTCATTTTTCTGTTTCAGATCCATTATCCGGTCTATGGCCATGATCTCATCCAGTCCCGGAGGTGCCATGGAAAAGAGTTCGGCCATGACTTCCCTGTCAAATTTTATATCCATGCCCTTGACTAAAAATTGTTCAAACATGAGATGGATATCCTGTTTATAGGATTTTTTAAAATCTTCAAACAACTGGTCGGCATTCATCTCCATGGCCCAGAGGTTCTCCGTGACCGGGGTGATGCAATTCCCTATTTCCATATCCAGGCTGTCTGAAAGGGAATGGGCCGGGTCAGTGGAAAAAAGCAATATTTTTTTGTCCAAAAACCGGCCTGATAAAAAAAGCCCTATGGATGAGGCAACGCTGGTCTTGCCCACCCCGCCTTTTCCACCAATGATAATCATCTGGATATCAGGATCAAAATCAGGGTTTGAAATATCCATTGCCAGGTCTGCATCCAGGATCACAGGCCCTGAACTTTCAATCGCCTCCTTTTTACAGAAGACATAAGGATTATCTGCGGAATAATCGTGAAGCAGGGACAGATCATCGATCCCTTTGATCTCGTCTTTGAAATTCTCGACAAAGGTCAGATCAAATTCTGAAAATTCCCTCTGAATCCGGGATATGGGCTCGGCCTGGTGAAGTTTTCGCGCGGCACAGAACGTACATCTGTTCTGTGTATCTATCCGGTTAACGATAATCTCTTTGACCGGAATATGTATTTCAAGCAATGCATTGACCAGTTTCCGGGTTTCATGGATACTCATGGGTTCCGGGATCATGACGGGAATAAACCGTGTTATCTGCCTGTCCTTTAATAAAGCGGTAACGTTATGGATTTTCTGCGTCAATTCTTCCAGAAAAAAATCGCATTCATCTTTGACATATTTTCGCCGGGTAAATTGTGCAGCCATATAGCGATGCTTTTCAAGCATCATATCCATAACCCGGATCCATTTTTCCATTTGCAGAGGAAGGTTTAACATGCGCAGGGTATGACCTGTGGGTGCCGTATCAAGTATCAGCACATCAAAGAGGTTTTTGGATATCAGCCTGGCAACTTCGATGATGGCCATTATTTCATCCATACCCGGCAGGGAGAGTTCAAAAAACTCAGAGATATCTTTCTGATCAAAATAAGTGCCCCGGTCTGCAATCTTTTTCATGACAGCACCGTTTTCCTGCTTGAATTGAACCGCCAGGGCCTTTGCATCCAGCTCCCTTGCATATAGATTGGATTCCGGGATATTGTTAAAATTCAGACAGGTGTCCTTGTTATCCAGTTTCACCCCAAACCCGTGGGAAAGAGAATGGGCAGGATCAGTGGAAAGAATGATAATTTTCTTTAAGGGATTGGCCTTTGCAAGATAAACCGCTGCCGCACTCGACATGGTCGTTTTACCTGTTCCCCCTTTTCCGCCAAAGACAAGCAGGCGCAAATTAGAATTTTCCAGGTATTCCGGCCGTTTTTTCATCAGGTTCAGGCCTCCTTGGTTTTATTTTCAAGACTTGATTGACAGGCTTTTTTTAACAATTTTATTTCAAGCAGGTTGTTTTTTAAATAAATTTCATGATTATCAACCACAGCTTCCTGTGAAAGCTTGAATCTTTCAGCCCATTTTGATCCGATTTTTCCAGACTCTATCATCAATTCATGACCTTCCACTGATATTTTTAAATCAGATTTTTCCACATTTTTTACTTCCAGGATAATCTGAAAATAGTCTTTTTCATCAAAGATATCCAGGAGGCGGTCTTTGCTCCATTCTTCCCGCTCTCCTGCAAGCCACCAGGAAAATAGAATGGTCCGGCCTGTATGCGTGTCAACCCTGGATCGCTCAAACGACAGAACAGGACATCCTAAAAGCTTTTGGGCAACAGGATTTATGGCATCCTTGATATTTGTAAGCACCTCCATATGATTGGCCGCGCCTGTAATGTCTGCCAGCCGGTCTATCCTTGCATACCCGTTTTCCTTGAGAAACCACAATATTGCCTTGCAATTGTCATCAAGCCTTTTGGCAATCATTTTAATACAATTATCATCAACTTTTAAAAGCGTTGACTGGAAAAGCTTGCTGTTCCATGTGTCTAAACCGTTGACGACCATCCGCAATATCCCTCCCCGGGTATTCCCTTTATAATAAATACATAAGATCCGCCTTTTACGTAATATATAATAATGGTTTTCAAAAGCTAATTTAAAAATAGCTGAAAGATCAATCTCAAAAACAATTTTCTGCAGTTGACAGAGAATCAGCCGTTTATTTGTAAGAAAAATATGCGCAGGCTTCCATCCATAGAGAAACAGGTGTTTAAACCCGCCCTGATCCTCCAGAACGATCTCTTCCCCTGGATACAGGGAAGGTCTATTCATTTTCAGAAACCGCATGGAACTGTACAGGGGCCGGATATGCATTTTTATCTGCCGATTCCGATGTCAGAGATAAACCGGGTCAGCATCCCGGCTCCGGCATCTATGTCATTGACATCCCCTAGTTGCAGACTGTTTTTAAGATCCAGAACCAGAGAATTTAAATCCGGCAATAATCCTTCCGGCAATTGCTGGTGCTTTTCTTTAATCAATTCATCAACCGTGGTGACAAGGTTTTCAGCCTTGATAAGGGTTTCGATTTTTTTCTTGTTTTCAGCATCGCTTTTAAAATGCTTTTCAGCATCCATGATTGCCTCACTGATCATGGATTCGGAAATGAGATTGGCCGAATCGATATGGATACTGACTTTATGGTCTGTATGGAGGTCTATCGCAGCTACAGTAAGGATTCCATCGGCATCTATGGAAAAATCCACCTCGACCCTGGACCGGCCCTGGGGTTGAGGCTGGATTCCGGTCAAATCAAGCCGGCCGAGGCAGATATTATCGGCTGCAAGTTCCCGCTCTCCCTGCAGGACATTGATGTCCATGCTTGTCTGATTGGTTTTGGCAGTTGTAAAGATCTGTGTCCCTGAAGCCGGGATAATGGTATTCCTGGGGATGACCCTTGCAACAAGACCCCCTCTGGTTTCAACACCCAGGGAAAGGGGATTGACATCCAGCAAAACCACATCCTTTATTTCTTTTGTCAAAATTCCTGCCTGGATGGCGGCTCCAAGACCCACTACCTCATCCGGGTTGATTTTGAGGTAGGGGTCCTGGCAAAAAAATTTTTTTGCAATCGTCTGTACACAAGGCATCCTTGTGGCCCCTCCCACCAGGAGAACCCGGTCAATGTTTTCAATTTCCATCCTTGCATCCTGTATGGCCTGTTTTGTCGGCAGGATCATCATCTGCGCAAGATCTGAAGTAATCTCTTCAAAGGTTTCCCGGTCCACACTTGTTTCAAAATCAATCAATGCCCCATCCGGACCCGGCAGTGAGGATAAAACGAGGTTTGCAGTCCGTTTGTCGGAAAGTTCGGCCTTTGCCTTTTCACAGACCTCTTTAAGCTGTTGATGGAAAAATATATTCTTTCTTGGATCAACCCCGTGTCTGATTTGAAATTTCTGAGCAATATGGTCCACGAGTTTTTGCAGAAAATCTCCTCCTCCGAGACGGTTATTGCCGCTTACGGCCTTGACCTTGAAAAAGCCCTGGTCCAGCTCAAGTATAGAGACATCAAACGTGCCTCCTCCAAGATCCCAGATAAGAACGGTTTTAATATCCTTTCTCTTGAGCCCGTATGCCAGTGCTGCTGCAGTGGGTTCGCTTATGATCCTCAAAACCTTGAATCCTGCCTTTTCTCCAGCTTCTTTTGTTGCCTGGCGGCTTAAATGGTTAAAATAGGCAGGCACTGTGATAACGGCTTTGTCTACAGGCTCATTAAGATAGCTCTCGATGTCGCATTTGATTTTTTGTAAAATAAACACAGATATCTGCACAGGTGAAAAATACCGGCCGTTCACCAGGACCCGGTGGTCTTGGCCCATATATCTTTTGATCGAAAAAACGGCTTTGTCCGGATTTTTTGTTGCATATTCTTTAGCAGCATTTCCCACCAGATATTCATTTTTATCCGTTAATGCAAAAACCGAAGGGGTGAGGTTATTGCCCTCACGGTTAGGAATGACCAAAGGTATTTTATTTTCAATAACCGCTGCAACACAAAACGATGTGCCAAGGTCTATGCCGATTGCTCTTCCCATAAATACCCCTTATTGTCTTTTATCAGGTTTTTCTTTTCATCTTCCATGGCCCGGGATCTGATACTCCGGTCCCATTCTTCCATCATCCCGTATTCAAGCATTGTTTCCATACCTGCCAGCGCAGCCTTGAGGTTCACACCGATCAGAGGGATGCCGGCAACCGATATCATAATTTCCGCATGAATCACGATCCCCTTGTCCAGCACCCGGTCCAGAAGATCCACCAGGGTTGCTTTTGTATATGACTTAGGTTCCATGATAGTCACACAAAACTATAGGGTGGCCAGGGGCCGGTATACCGCACGGAAAAAGGTTCTGTCCGGTCAATTGCTTCAAGTGTCTCCCCCAGGAGGCGGCTGTTTGCCCTTTGCATGATACAGGCAAGATTCATTATCATCTGCCGGCCGGAAGTATTGTTTTTTGTCTTATCTATTTTAATATCCTCCACATGTTCCTTAATTTTATTGTAGAATTCCTTAAAATAATATTCGGCCTTATTCTCCAGTTCTTTTTTCAACAGGCTTTCCAGTTTTTTGCGGTACATGTATGCAGCCCCTTTGGATTTTACCTTGCATTCCTCGTTAATTTTTTTGATCTCCTCGTTTTCCCGGGTAATCCTTTCTCCCATTTGATTTGCATCCCAGAATATCTGGACCCCGTATTCGGCCCTGCCTGTGAATTTTTCCATTTTTGCCATAAGGTCTTGATAATGTGTTTCAAGCCATTTTTTTAAATTTTCTCCCCCTGAAAATTCTTTATTACCCGCAATAATGGTGTCAAAGGATGCTGGAACGGCAACGCCATAGGTTTCCCATGCCTTTTCAACAACCTTTTGATGGGTCATGATCCATTGGGTCACCACCTTTTCGTCATCAGACTGGTAGGGTATGGCATTACAGTCATGGATAACGGCAGCAAGTTCTTTATGACAGAGGGTATAGACTTTATTGCCGTCAATGCCGGTCAGGGCAAAGGCGTTCTCCTCATTGCCTTTAACAATACAATAAAGGTATTTTCCCTGTTTACTGAAGCTGTCTTTTGTAACTGTATGCTGGTTTTCTTTTTGAAGCTCCTGATCCGGAACCTCCTTGTTTTTTATATCCCGGTCAGGCAAATGCGGCTGTTTTTCTGCAATTGACAGGAATTCCCTGTGGATTTCATCCTGCACCATCTTATAAAGTTCCGGAAGGATATTTTCTTTCACCATTTTTGAGATGACCTCCCGGTTATTATCAAGAATGGTTCTGATCTGTTTTTGAACCATCTGTCTGATTATATCTTCCATGTCTTTTTGCCTTAAGCATTCCATTTACAAGGATTGATCATCCGGTTTATGACATCGTCTACAATATCATCCAGACCATCCCTTACGGATTTAACGGTTTCTGATATCCCCTGCTGGATTTTGATTTCCCTTATCGCATCATCCAGTTCCATTAATGCATTCCCAAGGCGATGGATCTCATTCTGGGTCAATGATCCTTTTTCCATCCTTTTCATGGCCTGAAGGTTCAAGGCTTCCTGTATAATTTCAACCAGGGCGATAACAAGTCCTAAAACCCCGTGTTTTAAATTTTCTTCATCAATATCGAGAGCCATGGATTTTCCTTTAATCAAAGATCATATGGAGGTCCGGATAGCACTATTCACCCGGTTTGCCTTGGCGCTTACCCAGCCGCACCAGGGACATCCCTCAGTCAAAAGATCGTTAAGCACCACTTTTTTCTCACACTGGGGGCAGTACTCCTTTGCTGTGAGCGCCTCCTGCCATGCAGGTGTTGAAAGCTTTGTTCCTGAAGGGAATTCCAGTCCGTATTTCGCAGCAGTCTCAAAAGATGACAGGGCTGCCCTGATTTTAATCCCCAGCAATTCAGTACCGGCTACTGATACTGCAATATCCGCGTTAATGACCAGGCCTTTATCCAGGAGCCTGTCAATTACATCTGCCAGGCTTCCATAATTTTCTTTGGAGGGTTCCAGTCCCATTTGTGCATCTCTCTTTTAATTAATCGGTTATATTTAAAATTTTTAAGGTCTTCTATGCATTCTCATCCATATCAATCCTTTTTCTCATCCTGACCCGGTTAAACTCGGAAATATCTCCATTCCCATCCAGGTTGACTTCAAAAATTCCCAGGATATCCATGCTGTCAGGGATGGATTTTTTCTCGACCGCCTCCAGGGTGACCCGCCATCCGTCTCCATCCGGATGTGCGCTGATGGTTGATCCCAACTCAAGCCCGATAATGGTTTCCAATTCCGTTCTAGCCTTTTTTATAGCCTCGGCAAACTTAAGAGCCATGATTTTCTCCTTTTTATAACTATTTTATGTCATATCTTTTTTTAAATTTCTTATCTTTTCCAACCGTTCCATGAGCAGGGTCTCTTTTTTTGAATACTCATCCTCGCTTATTTCTTCCATCTCAAGCTTCATCTGCAGCATGAGAAGTTCTTCCAACACCTTGGAATCATCCGTCATTTCATGATATGCGGATTCTTTCAGTTTTTTGGCAAGCCAGATGGTTAATTTGATGGGAGATAATGCAATATCGTCTAATATAAAGGCCATGTTACCACCTCACGGTTAATTCAACAAAATTACTTGGCGGGACAGGGCCTATGTATTTCATTTTTAATTGCCCTGAAAAATAGTCATCAATTTTTTCGACAGCTTGATCAAACTGCTTCTCAGCTTCTTTTAAAACAAGATAGACATTATTTACAACCATATTATCCGACATGGGTTTGCTTTTCCTGTGTTCGACCCAGAGGCCGGCTAAAAACCCGGATATTTTTTTTTCAAGCTCCTCTTTCTTGTTTCTCAGGGCTTTTTCCACCATGTCTCCCAGGAGAATCCGGTCTTTTTGAAACCCGCCGTTACGGGAGTTTAACCGGTCCCGAAGCCTTTTGATCTGTGGATTTTCTTCCAATATCTGTGTGAATATGCTTTCAGGATGGACAAAGAAAATTTTAAGCCCCAGCTCGGATTTGCCCTTTAAGAAATCCAGGTGGTCTCTTATTTTTATACGTTCCGCTTTTAATACCTTCTCCCGGATTGTGCTGATATCATCCCCGACTGTGCCGAATTTTACCGGTAAAACAGTGTATTCTCTGAAAACCTCTTCCATGATTTTCTGGTGGGTCAGGGTATTTTTCCTGTTTACAGGAAATTCTTCCGTCAGGGTCGGGCTGACAACCGCACCCATATCATTAAAACAAACAATTGATACTTCATCATCGGCATCACCGATCCCTCGCATGCCAAGGCCTCTTTCTTCTGCTGTATCCACAATTGCGTAAATGTACTGTTTCATGGTTTTGATTCCCCATTGATTTCAGATATGAGCCTGTCTGACAGGTATTGAAATTTCCGGTCGTTCTGTTTTCCATTGAGCGCTTTAAAATAATCATTGACCATCTTAAGGTCTTTTAAAGGAAAAATATGGATATCCTTATCAAGATAACGAATCACATTATGGGCCGCCCCGATGAAAAGCGCTGCTGTTTCTCCTTTTTTTAAATTGCCGTTAATCCTGCCGGCCATATGGATATCGCGTTTCTTAAGCAGCCGGTCCTTATAAATCCTGTATTTTAAATAATTCACCAGGGTTTGGAAAAATCCTTTTGACTGTAAAAGATCCAGGAACAAAGACTGCTCTTGCAGGATCAGCTCAATGTCCTCGGTTTTCATTGCAATGGCTCCTCTGTCAATGAGGTCTGATACGACCATGAAATTTTTGCTGCCTTTTAATGCCAGTTCTTTTACGATTTTTTTTCCGATTTCGCCTTCTGCTGCCAGACCATCCTGGAAAATTTTCATATTTTTTACATCCCGTCCTTGAAAATAGTTACGGATATTGTCCCAGAACAGTGAAATCGTCTTCTCATGGTGTTCGATCCTTTTTTTAGAGAGCAATCTGTTTTTAACAAGGCTTATTTCGCCTGTTGCTTTTCCATGATCGGCACCCATATGAATCATGGGAACTAGAATGAGTTTTCTCATGACATGACCATATTTGTCCTCTCAACAGGCCTGACCCTGACCCATTGTTCAAAATCTTCCTTTAAAAATGAACAATTGTTGTCGCTCATATATTCCATAACGGTTTGATAAGCTTTGTGCAGTTCCTCAAATCTGCGGATGAGATCTTTATCATGACTGTCATTATCAGGATGGCAGGCTTTGCTCAATTCTTTATAGGATTTATTGATTTGAGGCAGGTCTGCTTTTTCAGGGAGATTTAATGTCTTCCTTGCATGGTCAAGGTCCTTGAAATCTCCTTTCTGAAGCACCAGGGTATAAAAGCTGTAAAACGGCAAAGGCCCAACAATTCTGAAATCAATTTTACCTTCAAAATGCCGGTCAAGATCTTCAACTGTTTTTTCAAAGATCAGATGATCTTTTTTGTGGATTAAAAAGGCAAGGCTTGCAATCATTGAATCCTGGGTGATATCATTTGTAATGATATCGGCTGACAAATATGACAGACGGTTCAAAATAACCTTTCTAAAAGCATTCCGTTTTTCATCAAGTACGGAATTTACCATTTTTCCAAGTTTTATCTGTGCTTCGTAAAAATCCGGTGTTGGCCCCGGCTGTACATTTTCTTTAAATTGTTTGATGGACGGGAGTTCCCTGATTTCATCAAAGACCTGGTTAAAATTTTTAAACCCGGCCATTAAATCCAGCTCCATCATATCTTGTAATAATGTAAATTTTTTCCTGATCCGGTCATAGCTGTTTGTAAATATTTTTTTAATCTGATCCTGATTTTCAATCATTGTACCGAATTTAAAAGGGATAATGCAGTATTCTGCCATTATCTTTTCAATTGCCTGATGATGCTGTTTTAAATATTGCAAAAACTCTTCCCTGGGCAATGAAGAGAAATCAGTCATTTTAAAATCGCTTATGGCCAAAGAAAGGCTGCCGCGATTTTTAAAATAGACATCCTGGCCGTCAAGCCCTTTACAAGTAAAATTCTGCCCGGATTCTGAAAAGATGAATCCGTATAAATATAGCCTTTTATTCATCTTGTCTGTCCTTTTTTAATGGCATATTCAAAATGCTTCATTGAAATACTGAATTTTGTATGATCCTCAGTGCCTTTTTTGATAAATTCCTTTATGGCCGTCATGGCGGCTGTATTACAGATAAATTCGATATCAGCCCCTTTCAGTTTGTCTGTCTCATCGGCAAGACGGTCAAAGTCTATGTTTTTTCCCAGGGGTTTATTTCTTGTGTGGACTTTAAATATCTCTTTCCTGGCATTTTTATCAGGATTTTTCAGTTCAATCTGGAAATCAAACCTTCCTGATCTCAGCATTGCCGCATCAATCATATCAATCCTGTTGGTGGCGGCCAGGATAAGAATGCCTTTCAGCTCTTCTATTCCGTCCATTTCACTTAAAAACTGGCTGATGACGCGGTCTGTTGCTGCTGAAGAGCCAAACGCCCCCCTTTTGGGTGTAAGGCTGTCTATTTCATCAAAAAAGACAACACAGGGAGATGCCTGTCTTGCTTTTTTAAAAATCTGCCGGATACCTTTTTCACTATCCCCCACCCACCTTGATAAAAGCTCAGGCCCTTTTATGGAAATGAAATTTACACCGGATTCTGTTGCCACAGCCTTGGCAAGCAGGGTTTTGCCTGTGCCTGGCTCTCCATGAAACAAAATTCCCCGGGCAGGCCGGGTGTTGGCAAAATCAAAAAGGGAGGCGTATTTCAACGGCCATTCAACCGTCTCTTTTAAAAGACTTTTTACATCCTCAAGTCCTCCTACATCCGTCCATTTCACATTGGGCACTTCAGAAAAGACTTCTCTGATTGCAGAGGGTTCAATTTCTGTCATGGCTTCCAGGAAATCACCCATGGTCACCTTGAGATCAAGCAGGCTGTCAATGGGAATCTCTTGTTGTTCCAAATCAAAGGTCGGGAAAAATGTCCTGAGGCAGACCATGGCCGCTTCCCTGCAGAGAGCTTCGATGTCGGCCCCCACATAGCCGTGGGTAATTTCGGAAAGTTTTGCCAGATCGACATCTTCGGAAAGCGGCATGCCATGGGTATGGATATTCAATATCTTGTACCGTCCGTTCCTGTCCGGGATACTGATTTCTATTTCCCTGTCAAACCGGCCAGGCCGGCGCAAAGCAGGATCAATGACATTGGGAATATTGGTGGCACCGATTACGATGACCTGGCCTCTGGAGGAAAGACCGTCCATTAAGGCCAGGAGCTGGGCAACCACTCTTTTTTCAACCTGTTTTTCACCCCCCATGTCTTCACGCTTCGGGGCTAATGCGTCAATCTCGTCAAAAAATATTATGGCAGGCGCGGAAGCTGAGGCTTTTTCAAAGATTTTTCTTAAATTTGCCTCGCTTTCCCCATAGAATTTAGCCATGATTTCAGGCCCGGTTAAATGCTGGAAATTCGCATCGGTCTCATTTGCCACAGCCCTTGCGATCAATGTTTTGCCGCAGCCCGGAGGTCCGTGGAGAAGAACTCCCTTGGGAGGGTCGATCCCCAGTTTTTCAAAAACCTGGGGGTATTTTAAAGGCAGTTCGATCATCTCCCTGATACGATGGATTTCTTTGCCTAACCCGCCTATATCTTCATATGAAACCCTGGATGATTTGAACTCGGCTTTTTCTTCTTTTATCTCAATGACTGTGTCAGGTTTGATAATTACAATACCTTCCGGTTTTGTTGCCGTTATTTTAAAATCACGGGTTTTTGCCCCGAATAATTTTGCCCTGACAATATCGCCGTTAACCAGGGGAATCCCTTCCAGGAGGGTGCCGATATATTTGCTGTCAAAGGAGCTGGCCTGTGTAAGAGGGGTAACGGATATTTTTCTGGCCGGTTCGCATGATGTTTTTTCAATTACGACTTTTTCACCCAGCCCGGCCTGGGCATTATCCCTTGTAATACCGTCCAGCCGGACCAGATCCTTATCCCGGTCTTCCATATATGCAGGCATGACTTTGGCCGCAGTCACTCTTTTGCCTTTGACCTTTACAACATCGCCCACCTCTGCACCGATTTTTTTAAAATCACCTGGATCAAGCCGGATGATCCCCCTGCCTGTATCCTTTGAATTGGCCTCAATTATCTTTAATGTAACGGATTTTATATCCATTCCAGGTCACCTTATCCCATGAGAATAATAACAATTTAAGATCACCCTAATCTGTCTTGGCCGTTATCGCCAGAACCCCGTTTTTATAGGACCATTCAATATTTTCCTGTTTGACGGCTTTTGATAAAAGCACTTCTTTTTGATAGGTTCTCTTGTTGGTGCAGGCATTAATGATGATAATGTCATCTTTGGCTTCCACCACAATATCCTTCTGGTCAATACCCGGCATTTCCGCAATGATCTGGGTTGTTCCCTTTTCTTCAAAAAGGTCTATGATGGGTTCCCTGACTTCTTCAACAACCGGGCCGCCCGGTGTTTTCCTGATATTGCCGAAAGACTGGACAAAGGGCCTGCCGTCTTTTAAGGTCCGGACATTTATTCCATAGACACCTTTGATATCGTTTAACCCTTTTATCTTTTCAAGATTGCCGAAATTTATTTCACCGGTTTTTTTAAATTCCTGGCTTTTTTCCGCAAAAGCGGCGGCTGTATCGATAAGATTGCTAAGGCCTTTTAAAAGCCCTGAAAATCCGAATTCACCGGCTGTCTCTTCCTTATTTTTCTTTTTTGCCATTGAGATCTCCTTTACGTTATTTCAATGTTAACGAAATTAAAAGGGGGTATGGGTCCCACATATTTGAAAAAAAACCGGTTTTCATATTCTGCCGCCAGATCGTTAATGGTATTGTCAAATTCTTTTTCATGGGTCCTGTCAATCAGGCAGGCAAGGTTCAAAAGCATTGAATCACCGGCTGTATCGTTTTCTTTTACATCCACTGAAATGCGTTTTAATCTTCTTGTAATAATTTCTTTTTCATCTTGTTTCTTTTTAACCAGATCTTTTTGAACTTCTCTTCCTGCCTCGATCTTAATATCCTGATCAAGGCCTGCGATATTTGATTTAAGCTTTTTGATCAGTTTATTGGCAGAAGATATTTCACCGAATATTGCATCCATATCCTTCCATACCACCTTTAACCCCATTTCGATCTTATTGTCCATCTCCCTTAAAAGCCGCTTGAACTCAGGATACCTTCTTCGAAGAAGATTTCTGATCTCTTCCAAGGTTGAAGCAATGGTACAGAACCGGACCGGCAGGACAGTGTAGTCTTTCATGACCTGTTCAATGACCTTTTCATGATCCATTAGGTTTTCCCTGTTAATCACGTACTTGGACATAAGGGTGTCACTTATTACAGCAGAGATACCATTATAACAAAGGGTTGAAACCAGATCCTTTCTGTTTCCGATTCCGATTGTACCAAAATTACGGTCATATTTTTCTTCAATAATACAGTATATATATTTGCCGACCTGAGACATGGACCCGCCTTTTAATTTTTAAAGATTACAATCCCTGTGATTTATCTGAATGGCTCATATCAGTATTTAAATGTCATCCTCTTGATTGTTTCAACCTCCTTGACTAAAGCAGCGGCGGTCGCCGGGGGGGACAAAAAACCGATATCCTCACCGACATCCCTGCCCATGAGAGCGATTGCCTTGTCAAGGGATGCAAGCTCTTTGTCTATCTCATAAATTCTATCGCTCAGATTGGCTCTTTCCTGTTTTAACCGGGAGCGGTGCTTGTCCATAATGAATATTTCCAGGTAACTTGATTTAACAGGCCTGGATTTTGTTGTAAGGTTGTGCTTGATCGGAGTTTTTATCCCTGAATAACCTCTTCTGATACTTTTTTTAATATGAGGTGAGTTAGACATGGGAATCTCCTTTATAAATATCATTGCAATACTGGTCGATCAGTTTTAAAAGCACCTGCCTTACCCTTTCCTTGTTTGACTTGCTGCCGATACGGCTTGTTTCCGAAGAGAGGATGTCAAAGCAGATCTGGCGGAAGGTTTTATCATCCTTATGGACTTTTGCATTAAATACCTTAACGGATTTGGCGATCATCAGGCATCCCCGGATGGTGGGGGAAAACTCAAAAACATCGGAATCCCTTAACCCCCTGACAACACTTATAATCTTTTTTGTATCCGGATAAGTCAAGCCTGATTTGCCCTGGACAATTCCGATTTCAGTCTCGCTGTCAAAACATTCAAGGTCAATGGTGACCATACGGTCCCTTAACGCATCCTGGCTGCGGTGGACACCGGCATATTCTTCAGGGTTGCTTGTGAAAAGGGCGGTGAAATCAGGGTGAACCTTTATATAATTGGAATTCCCATGACTTGTAGTCGGAATATCCAGCATTTTCTCCTGGAGAACCGACAACAGGACATTGTTTGCCTCAGGTCTGGAGCGGGTATATTCATCATAAAGGAGTGTAAAACCGAATTTGCATGCCATGGTTAACCGGTTATCAACCCATAATTTACTCATATTTTCTTCTGTCTTAAGAACGGTATGAATAAAATTATCCCTGATTTTGCGAATATTGTAACCTTGTTCACTTCCTATCAGATCAGAGGTTGAAAACTCCTCATCCCCATGGATAAGAATAAGAGGACGCCCTATCCTGGCAGCGATATGAACTGCAAGAGTTGTCTTCCCCGTACCTGAAATACCTCGTAAATGAACCGGGAAACCCGCTTTAATATAGCCTAAAGCCCTGTTGGTAATGTCTTTGACATATTCTGTTTCCACAAAATCCGGCATGGAGACGGGTTCCAGAACTGTGCTTGCAATTGCTGTTGACATTGTAACTCCTTTGTAATTTGTTTTTTAAACAATGAGAAAACATCCTTTTTGCAAATCCATGCTCCCCTGGGATTGTTCAGGACCGGGATATAAAATCCCGGTCCTGATTTTCTTATGATGTAAAATACAAGGCCCCTTCTTTTTTGATCTGGTTGCTTTCCAGGAGATCACGCATAACAGGGATAAGCAGCCGCCATTGTTCGATATCCAGCAATTCTGCCAGCTGGGTCATTTTAAGGCCTTCCGAATAATCGGATAAGGTACTCATAACCTTTTCTTTTATAGGGCCGTTCTCATATCCGGCCTCGGCTTCAATTTCCCAATCGGGAAGCATTTGCCCCTCCGGCTCTTCACTGGTGTCATCCTCCTTGTCCTTTTCCGGCCCGGCATCCTCCTGAATTACCGGGTGGTCATTCAGGCTGACACCGGAAAGGACTTTTTCCCATGCAGATGACATGGCGGAGAGTTCAGTCTTTACAGATTTTAAAAAATCATTCACACTTGATTTCCTGCCTTTTTCATTTACCTTGATATCTGAAACAAAGGTTTTGAGAAATGATGAAAGCTCATCTCCCATTTTTTTCTGATAATTACGGATCTGTTTTAAACTGGTTTGTACATCTTCCTGCATCCTTCCGATTTCGCTTTTTATGGTCTGGATTCCTTCAAGGCGGTACGCTTTGTCTTCTTTCGCATCTGCCATACGATCTGTTTCATAATCCTTCAGATCCGATCTGAGTGCATTTTTTAATTCCCTGATAGAATCTGAGCGGTTATTATGATCGATTGCCGTTTTTTTCCGGCGTTCTTTTGCCGTCATGTCAAGGCTGGTTCTATCCTTATCCAACTGCCGGTGTAAGGTCTGGGCCATTTCTTTCCGGTTCCCGGCAATTGATTTTAATAAACTCACCGACTCATGCCTTAACCCTCTGGTATCCTCTTTGATCCTGCCAAAATTTTCCTTCAGGCTGTTCATTAATACCATACGGTCATTTTTCGCATTTGCAATCTGATTTACCAACCCTTCTAAATCTTTGGATGCTGACATTTTTTTTCTCCTTTTAACCTTGAAAAGACATGCTTAAAGCAAGGCCTGGTGAGCCGGTGAAGGGCAGTTAACAACCTCCATAGCGCCAAAGGATATCTTTTATTGTTTTTAAATGCGAATCTGATATTTATTCAGATTGGCAGCCATCTTTATTGATAGTTAATGCTTACAATTTTCTGCCACTGGTCATTCACCCTGTTCCTGACAAGATCAAAATCATCCAGTAAATTAAACAGATTCCGGTTGCCTTCACCCTGCTGTGTACGGATGGCTTTGAGCATTGCCTTGTAATCTTTAATCCTGACGGCTTCACCTTTTTCCAGTAATTTTTTTAAACCTGTTTTCAATTCTTCCTGTTCGACCTGAATCTGTTTCAATGTCCTGACGATATCATTTTCCCTTTTTTTCTGCCGTGTCAGCATATCGTCGAGAAGGGCTTCAATATCATGGGTCGAATCATGGCTTTCAGCTGTAATGAGATCTCTTAACGACAATATCATCCCCTGCTCCTCTTCCTGAAAATGAGACAGGCTCAGGATGGCTTCATTTTCAATCTTCCGGTGATGATCAAGAATATCCCGGATCATGAAATCAAAATCTTTTCGCCTGAGGCTCTGGGAGTTCGTCAGGTTGATCCTGAGGCGATTCATCATATCGTCAAGTTCGGACTGGAAAGAATGAAGGAGATTGCCCGCCTGGATCATTAACGAACAAACAGTGTCTACCCTGATCTCATAGGAATCGACAATACTTGCCGCCAATACTCTCAATTGTTCTACATCATTTAATTTTTCTAGGGAGTTCATGAAATCACCTTCCGGTCAAAAAAAACCCCAAACATATCGGACAACAACGGGTTGTAAAATTAAGGGAGTTTTGTCAGATACGTTTGGGGTTTTATCAATACCCCGGAGATTTCAGATATGCTCAAGATGATAACTTTTTATTAAAGGGGTTCCACACCTTTAATTATCCCAAGGATACCTGCCAATCTCCCTTTATGAGGTTAGGCTTCAGCCTGGTGCGTCAGGCCTACCGCTTCGGCATATTTCAGATAGGTTTCGACGCCTGCCAGAACCACTCTTGCTTCAATCGCCAGAAGTTCGATACCTACAAGAGATACCCTTGCCCAGGCATCAATAACAACGCCTTTGTCAAGGATACGGTCAATAACTTCCACTAAACTTGAAGATGCATTTGTTTTTTCAACAGCCATGGTAAATCTCCTTTTTTAAAGAATTAATAAAGTATGATTTTTAAGATACCTTTTGTGTTTCAGGCATAGCCAATTGATCACCTCCTTTCCCTGGCATGCATTTGACAATCCAGATTTTTTTTATCTGAACGTTTTTCGGTTAATTTGCGAATGTATCACTTCCTTAACAGAATTTATTAACTAAGGTGTCATAAATAGAAGTACGAGAGAAAATATTAACCGTGATTTTATAATAGATCGTTTAATCCTGGATTGATATAGGGTGAACACCTGAAAGTGTTTTTTAAAACACCTGGTATTGATTAAAAAAAACCCTGGTATTTGTAAAAAAAAACCCTGGTACTGGCTTTGATTCTCATAGGGGAGTCTCTTATAAAAACAGGATCAGGGATAATGAATTTTTCCGGATTGAATTTTGGATGAGTATATATTGGCGGGGTTCTGAGCTTTGTTTATTCTTTTATCGTCAATCCTTTTTGGAGGGCATATTGCACCAGTCCGGCCGTTTTCTGGATATTGAGTTTCTTTTTTATCTGTGTCCGGTGGGTTTCAATGGTTTTGATACTCACACATAAAATCTTGGCGGCTTCCCGGTTTGTATATCCTTCTGCCAATAGCTGCAGGACTTCCGATTGCCGGCTGGTCAGCTCTTTTTCACTGCTGTTCTCGATATTTCCCGATATTGTGACTGTCTGGCGCAGATATTCATTAATCAGGGTTTTTGAGATAGAAGAGCTGAGATAGGATCTTCCTTTATGGACTTCGTGAATTGCAGTAACCAGATCCAGGGGTGCTGCCCTTTTAACAAGATATCCCGAAGCCCCGGACTTAAGTGCCTGCAGGACATACTCTTCGTTTGTGTGTACGGTCAGGATGATGATTTCTATCCCGGGACAGGATTTTTTAAGCTGACGGGAAGCCTCTATCCCGTTAAGAATAGGCATTCCTATATCCATCACCACAACATCAGGGTTTGTTTCTTCAGCTTTAATGACCGCATCCCTGCCGTTTTCCGCCTCAGCAACAACATCGATACCGGGTTCTTTTTCGAGAAGTGCACAAAGCCCTTTACGAACGATGGTATGATCTTCTGCAAGTAATACTTTTATTACATCCATGATAACTCCATTCTTCCGGATATTTATAAAAACCGTTACGATTTAAGGATAAGGGCAGGTTCAAGAAAATAGTATTAAATCACTCTAAAGAATTAAATATGAAACCTCAATAGCATTTTTAAATATTTATTGACTTTGATCTGCTTTCTATATACTCAAAAGAATAAAACCCTTTACTTTAATTATAAAAAACATGGAAAATACCCTGGAAACTGAAAATCGGCTTCGTTTTCTTACATGCCGGCTGATAGAAACAAGGGAAAATGAATGCAAGCGGATTGCCCTTGAGCTGCATGATGAAATGGGGCAGGCGCTGACAGCCGCAAGCTTCAACCTTAGCCGTCTTCGAAATGATATTCCTGAGTCTTGCCGGGAACTCCTGGCAGACACTGTTTCCATTGTGGATAATTTGTCGGATCAGATTCGAAACCTTTCCCTTGATCTGAGACCGAGCATGCTTGATGACCTTGGCCTTATTCCGACAGTGCGCTGGTATTTGAACAGATTCACTAAAAGGACAGGAATAAAAACTGCTTTGAAAACCGTCGGGCTTGATGATTACAGAAATGAAACCCTGGAGATAACAATCTACAGAGTTGTGCAAGAGTCATTAAATAATGTTTTAAAACATGCAATGGCAAAAAACGTCGAGATATCCCTTAAACATGAAAATTCCCGATTCACAGGGTTTATCCAGGATGACGGCAGGGGATTCGATATAAATAAAATCTTTGAGGCAAATGATAATAAACATGTCGGTCTTCTCAGCATGAAAGAAAGACTTTTTTTATTGGGCGGAACCTTTGAGATTCAATCCGGTAAAGCCAGGGGAACCCGTATAAATATTGAAATACCCTTGAGTTTTGTGCACAAGGAATGACCAAGCGCACTCAGAATTTCAAATATCATGCTTTAATATTCTGATACATATAATCAAATGATATCAAGACTGAATCCGTATCCGGTACCGTAAACGGAATGGATCACTTCTTTTCCAGGCATCCGCAAAGCCGGGCCCTGCAATTCTGATTTTCCCGGTATCATAAAGCGCTATTTCCGCATGAAGGGGTAATGGTTTGGGAGGCAGTCCGGGTCCATCCGGGGGAAAAGGACGGTCAGGGTGAATACCTGGACCTTGACGGCCATGAAAGGGCGGAACAATTTCTTTGTTTCTTAAAGCGGTTTGAGTGAACCGGTCAAAAGAGCCTGGATGATGTCTGAACAATTTGGGCTATTGATAAAAATTATCAAAATGTTATAATTTTTCTTGTTTCTGTTTAACAAGAAGGGGTCGCCATGAACAATGAGCTGAATGAGGCCATGGCTCAGGGAAAGCCGATTGAACGCCGGATACAAAAGACGATTCTTGTTGTTGATGATACGCCGGGCAATATCGATATGATGCTTAATATCCTTAAGGAATATGATGTCATTCCCGCCACCTCGGGAGAAGAAGCGCTCTTTCTTCTGGAAAATGAAACAGTGGATATGATATTGCTTGATATCATGATGCCGTCCATGGACGGCTTTGAAGTGTGCAGCCGGCTTAAGGCCAATGAAGCAACCCGGGAAATACCGGTCATCTTTATTACTGCCAAAAACGACCTGGACAGCATTGAAAAAGCCTATGATGCAGGCGGGGTGGATTATGTGACCAAACCGTTCAGGCCAAGGGAGCTTATGGCCAGGGTGAAGACCCATCTCCATCTGCGCGAGGTAATCGGCAAACTTGATTATCTGGCGACCCATGACAGCCTTACCGGACTCTACAACCGCAGAAAATTTTTCGAACTGGGCCGGAAACTGTACAACTCCAGCAAAAGCACGGTTTCTGCGGTAATCATCGATATCGATCATTTTAAACGGATTAATGACTGCCACGGCCACCATTCCGGAGACCTGGTTTTAAAGGCTGTTACAAAGACCATCGGCGCCCTGCTGCCAAAGCAATCGGTCCTTGGCCGTGTCGGTGGTGAAGAATTTGCCGCACTGATCGATGCCTGCACCATGGATGATGTGAAACAGCTCATTGATATTATCCGGATTACCGTTTCAGAGCTGATTATATCCATTGGCGGCGGTGCCGGTCTTTCATGCACCATCAGCAGCGGTGTTGCCCGCACCGGGGATGGGGTTGCATCATTGGATGATTTGCTGAAAAAGGCGGATGCAGCATTATACGAGGCAAAACAAAGCGGACGCAACCGAACCATATTCAGACAAAGCGATACATGCACCCGTCAGTTACCGGATGAATGAAACCATACAATCTTCAGACCAAAAAAAGGGGGGAAACAAGATGTCCATTGCCGAATTTTACAAAATCAAACGTGCAGAGGTTGTTTCACCTGATCCTGTTGAAGCGGTACACTCCCTGTCCGGTCAGCTTCATAAAGATGACATCGCAGGGGTGATCTTTTTTTGCTCCTCCAGCTATGATCAGGATGCCTTGGCAGCCGAATTCAGAGCCAGGTTTGACTGTCCTGTGGCAGGTTGCACAACCGCAGGGGAAATCGGAACCAGATACCAGGAAAACGGAATCGTGGCGGTCAGTTTCGGGAAGTCTGATTTTTGTCTTCATCCGGTCCTGATTCCTTCCATGGCCGGATTCGACGCAAAAGCCTCCTTTGAGATGGCTGACAAAGTCCGGGGGCAGCTTGAATTTTCCCAGGATCTTGATCCTGACGCGATGTTTGCCATGGTTCTCCTTGACGGTCTTTCGGTGATGGAAGAACCGGTGACGGCCTATATTCATGCCGCCCTCAAGGGTGTTCCCCTGATCGGCGGATCGGCCGGCGACAGCCTCAAGTTCAGGGAGACCCGGGTATTTGCAGACGGACGGTTTTACACCGGTGCCGGTGTTTTTATCATGATCGAATCCAGGCTGCCCTTCAAAACCTTCAAACTCCAGCATTTTGAACCCTCTGATAAAGACCTGGTCATTACCGAAGCCGATCCCAAGACCCGGGTCGTGTCTGAAATCGACGGCGCTCCGGCGGCCGAGGAGTATGCGAGTATCCTGGGGCTTAAGATCCAGGAATTGTCACCCCAGGTGTTTGCCCGGTACCCTGTTATGCTTGAGATCGGAGACCAATGGTATGTCCGCTCCATCCAGAAGGTTAATCCTGACGGCAGCCTTACCTTTTTCTGCGCTATTGACAACGGGCTGGTACTCACGGTGGCCAGGGGAGTCGGGTTTGTGGAAACCCTGGAGGCGGCTATTGATAAGCTGGCTGCCGAATTCTCGACCATCCTGTGCACCATCGGGTGTGATTGCATCCTGCGCCGCCTGGAACTGACCGAGACCGGTAAAACCGCCAGGGCCGAAGCTGCCCTGGCCCGGCTGAACTTCGTGGGTTTCAGCACCTTTGGTGAACAGTTCAACGCCATTCATGTCAATCAGACGCTGACGGGTGTGGTCATAGGAGAGAAATAACCCATGTCCGGAATGGAAGAACTGGAAAAACTGGTTGCAGATCTTGAGAAAAAACTCCGGAACCAGGAGAAGATCAATCATGCCCTGAAGGATCGCGTCAAACGAAGCGTCAGGTCTACAGGGGATTCCTATTCCATGTTTGAAAGCAATATCCTGCTCCAGGATGCGGTCCATAAAAAAACCAGGGAATTGGAAAAAGCCATTGTCGCAGCCACTGCGTCCACCCGGGCCAAGAGTGAATTTCTGGCCAATATGAGCCATGAGATCCGCACACCCATGAATGCCATCACAGGCATGGCCTATTTATTAAAGCAAACCGATCCGACCCCCCGGCAGCATGACTATATTACCAAAATTGAAACTTCTGCCTATGCTCTTTTAAGAATCATCAACGATATCCTGGATATTTCAAAAATTGAGGCCGGCAGGCTGGATATCGAGGCCATTGATTTCAATCTCCACAAAGTGATCGAAGACGTTACCATGCTGGTGGAAATGAATGCGGCAGAAAAAAATCTTGATTTTGTTGTCTCCTATGAAAACGATATCAACATGGATCTTTACGGCGACCCCTTACGGCTGGCTCAGATTCTGACCAACCTGGTGAACAATGCCGTAAAATTCACGGCAGAAGGCGAGGTGGGCGTCTATGTCCGGAGCCTTGCAAAGGACCGGTTCCGCTTTGAAGTGAGAGACACGGGCATCGGCCTGACAGAAGAGCAGCAAAAAAGGCTGTTTAAATCCTTTAGCCAGGCTGATGCCGGCACCACCCGAAAATATGGCGGTACCGGACTGGGGCTGTCTATCTGCAGGCATCTGGTGGAACTGATGAACGGCCGGATATGGGTGGAAAGTGAGTATGGCAAAGGAAGTTCATTTATTTTTGAAATTACCCTGAAGGAACATGATAAACCCAAAAGAGAAACCGGACGGTTTGCTGATAAGCGGGTTCTCATTGTCGACGACACGCCGTCGTGGCAGAAAATACTGAAGAACATGTTGAAGCAGTTCTCCGTCCATGCCGATGTTGCAGGAAGCGGCGAGGAAGCCGTCACCATGGCCGGAAGCCGGGAAAAGCCCTATGACCTGATATTGATGGACTGGCGCATGCCCGGGATGGACGGACTCAGGGCCGCCGAACTGATCCGGGAACACTGTAAATCCATGCCGCCGACCATTATCATGGTCTCGGCCTTTCATCAGGAGACCCTGCAGCACGCTGCCAAAAAACAGGGGATTGATATCTACCTGCATAAACCTGTCAATCCATCTACCCTGTATGATATTATTACGGATTTTTTGGGAACCGGTATTGTCAGGGATTACCGGCATAAGGCAGAGAGTCATTCCCTGAAAAAAAAGCTTACCACGCTCAAAGGCAGCACCCTGCTGCTTGCCGAAGACAACCCCCTGAACCGTGAGATTATCTGCGGCATGCTGGATCAAAGCGGTATCATCATCACGGAGGCACGCAATGGAAAAGAAGCTGTGGACATGTACCAGGCAGCCCCGGAAAATTATGAGCTGATCCTGATGGATCTTCAAATGCCGGTCATGGACGGTTATGATGCTGCAAAAGAAATACGCAGGATTGATCCAAAGGTTCCCATCATTGCCGTCAGTGCCAATGCAATGACCAGCGATATTGAAAAAACCAGGCAATACGGGATGAATGAACATCTCAACAAACCCGTTGATGTGGAAAAATTTTTTTCAGTGCTCCTTGCCTACATCCCTCAAAAATGCCCTGAAGCCCAGGCAGACGGCCAGGCAGATAATCAGGCGGATGCAGGGCCGGCGGCAGGGAACCTGCCCGGGTTTGAGTCTGTTGATACAATAGCCGGACTGAAATATATGATGGGAGATGCAGATCTTTATGCCAGAATACTCGGGGATTTTTCTGAAAATTATGATGGGATTGCCGAAAAACTCAGTCACTGCATCAGTCATGACAAAGAGGAAGCAAAGCGGATTGTCCATACGATAAAAGGCCTCAGTGCCGGTATTGGTGCAAAAAGCCTCCATGAGGCTGCCGTCAGGTTTGATGAATCACTGGCTCCTGATTTTTTTGATCCTTTTATCAGAGAGCTTGAAAGGGTTGTTGATGAGATAAAAGAAAGCGCAATACAAAGGAATGATCCGCCATTGGCGGTGAATAAGAAAAAGCCCATGTCCGAAACCCGGCGTGATGCATTGATGCAAAAGCTTGTCCTTGCTGTGAAAAGGCACAGGCCCCAGCTCATCGGGCCGGTGCTGGAGGAGCTGAACGCCTGTCATCTTAAGGATGCTGACATCCAGTTGCTCAAGGAAATCATCCCGCTGGTAAAACAGTATAAATTCAAGGACGCACTGGATATATTGGCCCAAAAACTATTGCCATGATTTTTGCTCTTTGTTCTTTTTCATTTTTATGTACCAGGTTTCACTGCCATAGAGCTTGTCGCTGCATTCAGGGCACATGCTGTGGCTGAACGTAGCTTTTGAGTGCTGTTGGATATAATTTTCGACCTGATTCCAATAGCCTTGATCATCCCGGATTTTTTTGCAATTGGAGCAAATAGGGATAAAACCCTGCAATATTTTAATTTCTGACAGCGTATTTTTTAATTGGGTAATTAGTTTTTCCTTTTCAGCTTCTGTTGCCTTTCGTTCCTCAATCTCTTTCTCAAGTTCTGCGGTCCGTTGCTTAACCTGCAGGTCAAGGGACTCATTCTGGTTTAATATCCTATGTGTGAGTTCTTCGTTCTCGCTGAAAACGGTATTAATTATTTCAAACCAGGCTTTCCAGGCTTTTGGAATTTTGCTTTCTTTCAGTATGGGTGCATATCGTTTTTGACTCCTGTTGATGATATGTCTTACAAAATCTTTTGATGGCAAGATGAACTGTTTCTCCGTTATGACAAAAACGATGGCAATCAGAATCAGCAGCATGCCCAGCACAACCAACGGACCCGGGCCGATTAAATCTATCACGGAAGTTGCCATAGGCCTCGCCTTCTCATAATAAAGCACCTGCAAGGGTGCCTGGGTCAAATGACCGCCATATATGTTAAAGGAATGCAGCCGGATGAATTTTCCATCAGGCAGACGGCTCAATAAAAGGATAGAGGGTTTTAATTCCAGAGGAAGTATTTCATCCAGTGTTTTGGTTGCCTGATCTTTTGATGTTATGGCATCCGGATGGGCTAGCACCTGTCCCCTGTCGTTGATCAAACACATCACCCCCCGGTTTATGGCAAAATGTTTCACTATGGTGTTTAAAAAGTCAATCGTCAGATCGATGGCCACTGTTCCAAGGAACCGGCCATTGTCATAAATCGGGGCGGCACAGGTAGTCATGAGGCCCTTTCCGTATTCGTCAACGTAAACCTGGGTCCAGAATTTCTCCCTGTTCGGATTTCGTTCCGGAGTTCCGAGTGTATAGAATTCATGGGATAGGATTTCCTTTGAAAACCTGAAATCAGCGGATGATACCCAGGGATATATATTAATAAAATCGTTTTTCGAGGTATAATAAACCCATGCAACGTTTTTCAATGACTCAGATATCGTCCGAAATAAAGGGTTCAAGTTCAGAGCCATATGAATATCCCTGTAAAAATCATTGTCCCGATGTTCAATCGAACCTATCCCTGTTAAATTGCCGATCATATTTTCCTCTATCGGGAAATGAAATCCATCAAGGGTGTAAAAGCCCTGGTCCAGGACATCCTTTAAACAATCAAATTCAAAAGGCTGATTCAATCTACTGCCATGTCTTGATTGCATGAGGTTTGCTTCAGCCATGATTCGCATTCCATCAATACTGTCGGTAACATCGGAAAGCAGATGGTTCAGATAAACGATCTTTTCCTGAAATGCTCTTTCAAACATTGCTCTTTCATGTTTTTGAGCAGCAAAATATTGCCGGCCTGTCATGATAATCAAAACAATGAACAAAATGAAAAATGCCAGAAAAATAGATAACGACTGACGTTTGTGAAAACGACTCACCTGGCTTTCCATCAGGGATAAATCACCATTGCCTTTTATTCTGGCGTCTGTCGATTCTGATAAAGATACATTTTCTGAACCCATTATTTTTTTCTCAATAAAAGTATCGGTTAAACAACCTGCCCATCGCAAGCATAAGAACATTGATATGGTGATAAATAACATCCAAAATTGTCTGAAAAGATGAATATATCACATAATTTATAAAAAAGTGAGCCCTGGGATTGAAATAGACCATCGAGAACTCAGATTTTTTTTCTTGACTATGGTTTGATATCAAACTATAGTCGTTTCCCATGAAACCTGAAAAACAGATAGCCGCCCTGATCAGCCGGGTTCGATCCTCGATCAACCGTTTTTTGATCCAGGAACTGAAACAGAATGGCATAGAAGGTCTTGCTCCTTCCCACGGCGGGATTTTATTTCACCTTTTCAACAACGAGCAGGTGACGATGAAACAATTGGCAACAGCCGTTCGAAGGGATAAATCCACTGTGACCGCCCTGGTGGACAAACTGGTGGACAAAGGTTTTGCGCACAAAACAGTTTGTCCGGAAGACCAGCGGACATTTTATGTCCACCTGACCGAAAGGGGCAAATCTTTTCAGCCGGTATTTGAGCAGGTTTCAGAGCGGTTGATCAGCCGCATCTGGCAGGGAATTGATCCGGCTGACCAAAAAGAAGTGATTCGTATTCTTCATCAGATCGAATCTAATTTCAGGTAATTTTTTTTAATTTATTGGTTTGATATCAAACCTTAAAAAAGGAGAAA
>MGTJ01000191.1 GCA_001799395.1 Desulfobacterales bacterium RIFOXYA12_FULL_46_15
CTTTTTTATGATTCCAAAAGCCCGGATGATTTCACAGGGCATCCTGTGGTTGCCGATCTTGAATAAGTCTAATGATCTCTGGGTTTGTGCCCCCCAATACCGGTCCAAAGGGACACGGACCTCTCCCATGGTATCTGTTTCTATCCTTGTCTGCATAATCATCTCCGTTTACTGATCAATTCCGTTCGATTTAGTCTGTTAATACAATTTATACGCCATTATAGTAGGAGAAATAAAAATATTAAATGTGTTTTTAAACCATCAGCAGGATAAAAATACAAACCGGCATTAAATTCAAATTTCCCATCCCCATCGTATTCCTTATTTTTTATTTACCGGTCTTGACAAAGAGTAAATCCATGCGCTAATCTTCAAATACACTTGTTGGGTATCAATCAAAATTGTCAAAAAAGTACGAATACGCCTTTTGCATCAAACAATATAGGATGTGTTATGGATATTGATATACTAAGAAACAGCAAACTGGGTATAGGGGCAAGAGCCGCAATTCTGTGCGGGTCTCTGGTTGCAATCCTTCTCTTTGTGACAACGGTTATGATCCTGAATCTGCAACAGTCTTTGATGACTTCCACCGTTGATCTGACCAAGGAAAAAACCAATACCATTGTAATGGATTTTTCCGATAAACAAAGAGAGGATCTTAAAGCCAGATACCAATCCATAAGTGATATCCTTGAAGGCGTATCGGCAAAATATGTGTTTGACTTTGATGATGAAGCACTCCGGAAAGTCTTAAAGAATTTTATGACGCTTTCCGACATCATTGCCATCCAGGTCTCTGAAACAGGGGATAAGCCTTTTGCAGCTGCCTGGGACTCAGGCGGCATTACTTCGGGAAAAGAGCTCCCCAAGGATCTCAAACTGAATAAAGATTTTTCCTTTAAAAAGGAACTGAAGTTTGACGGGAAATCACTTGGTATGGTTGAGGTGTTTTATTCTGATATTCAGATAAAAAACCAAATTTCAGCAGCAGAACAGAAAACAAAAATATCTCTTGAACAATTCGAAACCCAGGTATCAGCCAAACTGAAAAGCGCAACCATAAAACAGGCGGCTGCAATATTGGGTGTCATCATGATTCTGATTCTTGCCATCATGTTTTCCATAAAAGTATTGGTCATTACTCCGCTGAATGCAGCAACTGTAATCCTGAAAGAAATTGCCACGGGCGAGGGGGATCTGACCAAATCCCTTCCCATCAAACGGCAGGATGAAATCGGTGAATTGTCGAAATGGTTCAATGCCTTCATGACCAGTTTAAGGGAGATGATCATCAGTATCCGAAGGGATGCCGTTACCGTCAGCGATTCTTCAACTGAAATGCTCAAGGTATCGGATCTATTGTCAGGCGGTGTAAAAGATCTATCAGCAAGGGCATCAAGTGTTTCCGCAGCTTCTGAAGAAATGAGCTCAAACATGAAATCCGTTGCGTTATCTACAGATGAAACCACCTCCAATGTAGGAACCATTGCTGCGGCCGCAGAACAAATGACGGCCACCATTAATGAAATCACCAGAAGCGCGGAAAATGCCAGGACAGTTACTGAGGATGCCGTTGCTCAGGCAAAAGCATCTCTTGAGCAGGTTGGGGAGCTTGGGAAGGCAGCCGTTGACATTGGTCATGTCATTGAAACCATCCAGGACATTTCCGAACAGGTCAATCTTCTGGCATTGAATGCCACCATTGAAGCAGCCAGAGCCGGTGAGGCCGGTAAGGGGTTTGCAGTGGTTGCAGGTGAAATCAAGAACCTTGCAGGCCAGACAGCCCAGGCATCTTCATCCATCAAGGACAAGGTCAAGGTGATTCAGGACACCACCCGGGACACGGTTCATCAGATCAATTCCATCAGCAAGGTGATATCCCAGGCCAATGATTCGGTCAGCACCATTGCCGGTGCCATTGAAGAGCAATCTGCAACCACAAAGGAAATATCCAACAATGTCCAGAATATTTCTTCCGGACTCGGGACCGTCAATGACAATATTTCCCAGAGTTCTGCCGTATCCGAACATATTGCCATGGAAATTGCGGAAGTAACCCATTCATCAGAGCAGATGAAAGAAAACAGCATGAAGGTTAATGCGACTGCAAAATCCTTATCCAACCTGGCACATAGCCTTGAGGGATTTGTAAGTAAATTTAAAATTGAATAAAATGAAACAAATACTATCTGTTTTTTTATTATTGGCTTCCATATTCGTCCTCGGTCAAAATGGATATTCTCAAAACCCTGATGATGTGGTCAGGTTGGTAACTGTAGAATTTGCTCCCTATGAATTTGAAGAACAGGAAAACGGCGTAAAGATAATTAAAGGAATTCAGGTGGACATGGTAAAACGCATGTGCGAATTGGCAGGCTTACAATATTCTCTCAAACTTTTACCATTCAAGAGGGCATACGAAGAAGCATTGAGTCTGAAACAGGACTGCATCTTCAATTTTTATAAAAACCCGGAAAGACTATCGCTTTTTGACTATACAGATCCCCTATTAAACAACCCCTTGGTCATTTTTGTAAAAAAAGGAGAAGAAACTAAAATCCGTTTCACTGGTAAAGTTGAAGAATTGAAAGGATTTCAGATAGGGGTAATGCTTGGATATACCTATTCCCCAGATTTTGACGAAGCGATAAAAAACAATGTTATCACGGTAGATCCGGTCTCATCTCATGTTATAAATTTCCAGAAATTATCACACAAAAGAATTGATATGTACATCTGTGAACAGAATGTCGGGTTATATACCGCAAAAAAAATAGGTGTCGCCGAACAGATTGCTTTTCTGGAAACCCCATTCAAAATTCAGCAAGGATATTTGGGAATCGCAAAGAATAACCCGAAAAAAGCTATTATCGGGAAATTAAATGCTGCTCTTAAGCAGATCAAGGATTCTGGTGAATACTCAAGTTTTTTTGATAAATATCTAAAATAAGTGATCGCAAAAAAAACAAATCCCGGTTGCCGGCTTGGTTAATTTCACGTGTAACCGGGATTGATATCTCATCGATAAATTTAGGACTCCTTACCTCTGTGAAAATTGATGACACTTCAGTTCCAAATCCATCAAACAGTGTCAGGAAGAAAATGCTAAAACCCGAATAGCAATAGTATTTGAGATGGATTTTGAGAATTTTTTCCTGACACCGTCCAAAAACCAAAATGGCGAGGTGTCACTATAATTTCCCTACGGCAAAGATGCACTTATATCTTTTTAAGGCAAATTAAATTATTCATAATCGGAAAAAATTTGATTTCCTAAATCAAGAGTCCTGAAATTATTGATGAAACCGGCTATAAAAGATCTGAATAAAAATCATTACCTTTATCATCCACAATGATAAAAGCTGGAAAATTCTCCACCGTAATCATATACACTGCTTCCATCCCCAATTCCTCATATTCAACCAGCTCTACCTTTTTAATAAAATCTCTTCCAAGACGGGCAGCCGGGCCTCCGGGTGATCCAAGATAGAACCCGCCGTTGGCTTTGCAGCTATCGGTCACCTCACGGGTACGGTTTCCTTTGGCCAGCATGATCATGGAAGCTCCTTGTTTCTGGAAAACAGGCACATAGGGGTCCATTCTTCCGGCCGTAGTGGGCCCGAATGATCCAGAGGCCTCTCCCTCTGGGGTTTTGGCAGGACCTGCATAATAAATAATATGATCCTTAAGGTAGCCGGGCAGCGCATTCCCTGCTTCAAGACGTTCCATGAATTTGGCATGGGCAATATCCCTTGCTACAATAATTTTACCGGTCAGGGACAGGCGTGTAGCAACCGGATACCGGGATAGTTCACTCCGGATTTCATCCATGGGCCGGTTCAGATCAATGTTTACGGCTTCTTTCATCTCCGGTTCCTGAACCGGCAGATATTTGCCAGGGTTTTCCTCCAATTGCTCAAGGAAAATTCCATCCCGGGTGATCTTACCTTTGATCTGCCGGTCGGCTGAACAGGAAACCCCTATTCCGATAGGACAGGAAGCCCCATGCCTCGGCAACCGGATGACCCTTATATCCAGAGCAAAATGCTTTCCGCCGAACTGGGCACCTATCTCGAGTTCATAGGATCTGACCAGCACTTTTTCTTCAAGATCAGTATCCCGGAAAGCATGGGCTGTTTCACCGCCATGCGTGGGCAGAGAATCAAGATACCTTGCTGATGCGAGTTTCACTGTTTTTAAAGTAAGTTCCGCAGAGGTCCCGCCGATGACAAAGGCAACATGGTAAGGCGGGCAGGCAGAGGTTCCAAGGCCCTTCATTTTTTCCAGCATAAAGTTGATCAGGGTTTCTTCCGAGTTAAGAACCGCCTTTGTCATCTGGAAAAGAAGGGTTTTATTGGCTGAGCCTCCACCTTTTGCCATAAAAAGGAATTTATAGGCATCCCCCATTACGGCAGCGATATCGATCTGGGCTGGCAGATTGGTCTTTGTATTGATTTCTTTATACATGGTAAGCGGAGCATTCTGGGAATATCTGAGGTAATTCTGGGTGTAGGCATCAAACACTCCCCTGGACAATGCCTCCTCATCATCGGACCAGGTCCAGACCTGCCTGCCTTTTTTAGCCATGATGATGGCGGTCCCGGTGTCCTGGCACATGGGATAGACCCTTTCTGCTGCGATGACGGCATTCTTCAACAATTCCAGCGCAATATAACGGTCATTATCGGAACTCTCTGGATCATCAATGATCCAACGAAGTTTTTTTAAATGCCCGGGCCTGTAAAGATGGGCTACATCCTTGAATGCCTCTGCGCAAAGAAGGGTAAGAGCCATAGGCTCCACTATGAGGATTTCCGTTCCCTCAAATTCCTTCATCCTCACATTTTCCGTTGAGATAAGCCGGTATGCGGTTGTGTCTTCTCCCAAAGGGAACAGGGTCTCAAATTTGAATTCGCTCATTTTGTATTACCTTTCATAAACCATCCGGCAATAAGCGGCTTCTGCGCAATGCCGGATGGTTTTCCTGTTATCTTACAAAGGCCATCTTCCTTCGAAGATACGCAATCTGGGTTTGGTGCGGCAGATCCTTTGGACAATAGTCTTCACACCCGAGAAGGGTCATGCACCCGAACACACCATCATCATCTCCCATGATTTCATAGAATTCTTCATTCGTTCTTTTATCTCTGGGGTCCAGGGCGAATCTGGCAAGACGCATGAATCCAACGGCAGACAGAAAATCCGGCCTCATCCGTTTGGTTGCACAGGCCGATACACAGCAGCCGCATTCAACACACCTCTCCAACTCATAGATCTGGTCTGCCACCTCCGGGTCCATCCTCTCTTCAAGCTTGTCGAAATTGACTTCATCAGCATATTGGTCATGAATCCATGACTCCACTCTTTCCGACATGGCCCTCATAAATTTTCCCGTATTGACGGACAGATCACCGATCAGTTCAAATCCGGGCAAGGGCAGAAGTTTGATTTCACCACTCTCATATTTGGATGTCAGAGTCCGGCAGGCCAAGGTGGGACTGCCGTTGACAACCATGGCACAGGAACCGCAGATCCCTGCCCGGCAGACAAAATCAAACTGAATGGACGGGTCCTGCTGTTCCCGGATTTCATTCAATGCAATGAATATGGTCATCCCGGGAGCTTCCGTGACCTCATAGGTGACCATGCGAGGTTTGTCCCCCTTTTTCTGGGGGTTGTATCGAAATATATGAAATTTTAAGATTCTTTCCTGATCGTTCATTATTTAAACCCCCTGCCTATACGCTCATTTCTACCTTTGAATTTTTCAGGAATCATCGTGGGATTCAGGAGTTCCTGCAATTCATACCGGTCCGCCCCTGGGTTGGCTTCCTTAATGGTTTCTATCTGACTAATCCTTTTTTTCGTGTCCGGATGATGGATGGTGTTGTCCACGCCATATCCTCTTGATCCGGGCGGCATTTCCATTTTCATGACATCCAGATCTTCATATTTGACTTCCGGCAGATCAGAACCCTCATCTTTCCAGGTGGTCAGGGTCCGTTTCAGCCAGTCTCTGTCATTTCGTTCCGGATAATCTTCCCTGGCGTGGGCCCCGCGGCTTTCGGTCCTCAAAAGGGCGCCATAGGCCACACACTGAGCAAGTTTGATCATCTTGGGGACCCGGATGGCTTCCACCAGTTCCGGGTTGGATGAAGAAATCCGGTTTCTTAAGGCGATTTCTCTAGCCCTCTGGTTTAAAACCTTTAATTCTTCTACAGCTTTTTCAAGATCCTGACCGTTTCTGAAAATCCCCACTTTGTCCATCATGATTTTCTGCATCTCGGCCTTCAGCTCAAAGGGGTTTTCACCCTGATTTCTCATGAGAAGATCAGTGATTTTCTTTTTTTCCTGATTTATGAAATGTTCAATGGTGGCCGTGCTGACATTCAATGAATTTGCCGCACAATAATCAGACACAAATTCACCGACAATCATGCCGGCCACAACGGTTTCGGCGACAGAATTGCCGCCGAGCCGGTTAAACCCGTGCATATCCCAGCAGGCAGCCTCGCCTGCTGAAAAAAGACCTTTCAGTGTCGGGCTTTCACCGGTTGCATTGGTCCTTATGCCGCCCATGGAATAATGCTGGGTGGGTCTGACAGGGATATATTCTTTTACCGGGTCAATGCCGAGGAAATATTCACAGATTTCTTTTACTTCCCTTAAATTTTTTTCAATGTGCTTTCGGCCCAGAAGCGTAATATCCAGCCACAAATGATCACCATAGCGGGACGACACCCCTTTGCCCTTTCTCATATGTTCCGTCATCCTTCGGGAAACCACATCTCGTGAGGCCAGTTCCTTTTTGTCCGGCTCATAATCCGGCATGAACCGGTAACCGTCCTTATCAAGAAGAAGCCCGCCGTCCCCGCGGCATCCTTCCGTGGTCAGAATACCCACGGGCACAATGGCCGTCGGGTGAAACTGAACCGCCTCCATGTTTCCAAGCGCTGCAATCCCGGTTTCAAGGGCAATGGCATTGCCGATCCCTTCTGAAATGATGGCATTGGTGGTAACGGCATACAATCTTCCATACCCGCCGGTAGCAATGGTGGTGGCCTTTGCCACATAGGCTGCAAGCTCCCCTGTGATCAGATCCCTGACCACCGCTCCATAGCAGAGCCCGCCTTCATGGATCAGGGCAATGGCTTCTTTTCGTTCATGGACCGGGATGCCCATCTGAATGGCTTTATTGTCCATGGCATAGAGCATGGTGTGTCCTGTGCCGTCAGAGGTAAAGCAGGTTCGCCACTTCTTTGTGCCGCCAAAATCCCTGGCCGTGATAAGGCCCTGGGCATCCTGCTTTTCTGTGATAGTGACCTTTTCTCCATTGATAACGACCTCCCTGTCTCCACCCCTGACCCTGGACCAGGGAACCCCCCAGGCCGACAACTGCCGGATGGCTTTGGGAGATGTATTGACAAACATCCGGGCCACATCCTGATCACATCCCCAGTCACTGCCCTTAACCGTATCCGCGAAATGGACGTCTTCATCATCCCCTTCGCCTTTGATACAAGCCCCGAGGCTTGCCTGCATACCGCCCTGGGCTGCGGCAGAATGAGACCGCTTGGCCGGAATCAACGACAGGACAATGGTGTCAAAGCCCCTCTGCCGGGATGCAATGGCCACTCTGAGCCCTGCCAGACCGCCGCCGATAACAAGTGAATCCGTATATATGACTTTCATTGAGGCTACCCCTTATTGATGTGTTGCGTCGGACGGCTGAAGCGCTTTTACCTCGGCAACCAGTGCCGGAACCCGTTCAACTGCTGTTTCAAGTTTGCTGTACCGTTCACCCACCCGGCTCCTGTGATTGATCCCGATGACGATGAATACCAGAAGCGCTATAATGCCGAGACTTAAAAAGAAAATCGTGGCTTTGTTCTTAAAGGTTTTCAATTTCTGCCTCGTTTCCTTTGGGTTTCCGGCTTTGAACCAGCCCCATTTCATGCAGAGCCGGTAAAGGCCTATGGAGCCATGAAGCTCCACGCAGATCAGGAGAATGAAATAAAGCGGCCACATGGTTCCTGAAACCATCCTGTCGGCGGACATATAGGGATCAATACCGCCAGGGTTCGTCAGCATGACATAAAGATGGACCGACCCGGCAAAAAACATGATAAAGCCCGTGACTACCTGGATATACCAGAGGTTGGTATCTGTGTGGTTCATCATCTGCATCTGGTCCACGATGATCCTATGCTGTTTCCATGAAATGGGAAATTTCCTCACCCCCAGGAGGGCATGGATGATAAACAGGGTAAAGACCGTGAGAACAGCAAAGAAGACCGCTGCCGGATATCCGTGCCCGGTGTCGGACAGAAAGGACAGCTCCATGGTTTTGGCCACAAAGTTAAAGGCGCCTTTTCCCAGAACAATGCTTCCGACCAGAAACATGTGCACCCACATGAAAAGCCCCAGAATCAAGCCGGTCCCGCTCTGCGCCAGGTCAAGCCGCGCCGGGAGTCTGCTCTTCTTCTTGTTTGATTCAATACTATAACTATCCAAGTGAACCTCCTTTTAGGTTATCCTGAAAATACATCCTTGCAAATCTGTCCGATCAGGCCCAGGTTTTCACAGACATGAATCCCATTTTCCCTGAAAGCTGCGATTTTTGCCGCTGCCGTCCCGCCGGAACCGGAGATGATGGCTCCGGCATGCCCCATCCGCCTGCCTGGCGGAGCCGTCAATCCCGCTATAAATCCGACCACTGGTTTGGTGATATTCTTTTTGATATAAAGCGCTGCATCTTCTTCCGCACTTCCGCCGATCTCCCCGACCATGACAATTCCCTTTGTTTCATCATCGTTCTGAAAGGCTTTGAGGACTTCAATAAAACTGGTTCCGTTCACGGGATCACCTCCGATACCGATGCAGGTGGACTGGCCCATTCCCATTTTTGTGAGCTGGTCCACGACTTCATAAGTCAGGGTCCCGGATCGGGAAACCACACCAATATTTCCTTTTTTATGAATCTTGCCCGGCATAATGCCGATTTTACACTCACCCGGCGTAATAATTCCCGGACAATTAGGCCCTATAAGACGGCAATTCTTTGTTGCCAGAAATTTTTTAACCCTGACCATATCCAGAATGGGAATCCCTTCTGTAATGGTTACAATAAGTTCCACCCCTGCATCGGCTGCTTCCATGATGGCATCAGCCCCGAAGGCCGGGGGTACAAAAATCAGGGAGACTGTGGCCCCTGTCCCTTCCACAGCTTTTTGAACCGTATTGAATACCGGCACTTCATCCATCTTCTGACCACCTTTACCCGGCGTTATTCCTGCTACAACATTTGTGCCGTAGGCGATACACTGCCTTGTATGAAAACTGCCTTCATTGCCGGTAATTCCCTGAACAAGAACCTTTGTGTCTTTATTGACAAATATGCTCACGTGATGTTTCTCCTTTATCGAACCGCAGCCGCTATCTTCTCGGCTGCATCGGAAATATCTGCCGCACTGATCAGATTAAGCCCGGCATCGCTTAATATTTTCTTTCCCTCATCCACATTGGTGCCTTCCATACGAACTACAACAGGGATACGGATACCGGTTTTCTTGGCTGCCGCCACCACACCCTGGGCAAAAACATCACATCTTAATATACCGCCGAAAATATTGACCAGAACCGCTTTTACCTTGTCATCGGCCAGAATGATCCTGAAAGCGTTCTCAACCTGTTCCGAACTGGCGCCACCGCCCACATCCATGAAATTTGCCGGTATGGCGCCGGCATTCTTAATGATGTCCATTGTGGCCATGGCAAGTCCGGCCCCATTGACGATATTGCCCACATTCCCATCAAGATTGATATAATTCAGGTTATATCTGGATGCCTCGATTTCCTGAGGATCTTCTTCATCCAGGTCTCTCAAGGTCAAAAGGTCCTTATGCCGATAAAGCGCGTTAGAATCAAAATCCACCTTGGCATCCAGTGCCAGCACCCTGTCATCTGAGGTCAGGATCAAGGGGTTTATCTCCACAAGGGAGCAGTCATGGGCCATAAAAAAAGTATACAGGTTGGATAGAAGCCCTGAAAAAGCCTTCATGGCCGTGGGGGGAAGATCAAGGCCAAACCCCACCTGCCGAAGCTGATATCCCTGGATCCCCATGAGCGGATCAATCTGAACCTTAATGATCCGTTCCGGAGTTTTTGCCGCCACATCTTCGATGTTCATGCCGCCGTCCTGACTGGCCATGACCACCACCGATGCCGTTGCCCGGTCCACGAGAAGGCTTAAATAAAGTTCTTTTTTGATGTTCTGTCCTGCTTCAATTAGGAGCTTTTTCACAAGCCGTCCCTTGGGACCGGTCTGATGGGTCATCAGGGTCATGCCCAGAATGCTGCCGCTAAGGGATTCCACCTCATCCATGGAAAAGGCAAGTTTCACGCCCCCACCCTTGCCCCTGCCGCCAGCGTGGATCTGGGCCTTGACAACCACAGGGAATCCCCCCAGTCCTGCGGCAATCTCTTTTGCTGCTTCAACAGAGAAAGCCGCCTTTCCATCCGGAACAGGAACATTGTATTTTCTGAACAATTCCTTGGCCTGGTATTCGTGTATTTTCATCTTATGTCCTTATCTTTTTTGGGAGACCCATCGGATTGGACAGTTCACCCTTATTTTTTTAAGCTTCGACTATATTATTTTTCAATCTGTTTTTCAACAGTATTAAAAATTTCTCTCATGGTAAATTTGTTCTATTGATCAAGCATTAGAAAAACAGCAGCTACTGCAAGTCATTTTTAAGCTGCGGAATCCAAAAGATTTCCGTTTGAGTTCCCCTCCGTTATCTTCCATGGCATGATAGGCATTGGTTGTCAGATTCATTACAATCTGATGAATCTGCGTAGGATCCGCTTGTACAACTCCGCAGTCGGATTGGAGGTCCTGTTTAATATGGATGGTTGCAGGAATTGTGGATCTGATGAGTTTCAAAACTTCCTTAATGATCGGCTGCATCTTCATCAACCTCAGTTCGTTCTTTTCCTGGCGTGAAAAAGCCAGGATCTGCTGTACCAGATCTTTAGCCCGCAAGGCGCTGGAATAAATATGATCAAGGCTGTGCCTAAACGGGCTGTCTTCAGAGGCATCCTCCATCAACATCTCTGTATGACCGATAAAGGGAAAAAGAATATTGTTAAAATCATGGGCTATGCCACCTGCAAGCGTGCCGATGGCTTCCATTTTCTGGGATTGCTGAAGCCTTTGTTGCATTTTTTTTGTTTCAGTGATATCCCGGAGAACCTGGGCGAGTTTTCCTTCATTTTCCCGCAGGGCTTTATCGGTTTGTATCCTTTCGTTAACCCCTGATTCTAAATCTTTATACGCTGTTTTAATCTTTCTGTTGAGCATTATTATGATTGGCCAGAAACCAGGCTAAAATCATAAGTGTAATAAAATTAATGAATATCAGTATCCAGTATTTTCTGAAAATATCTCTCAGTGATATTTTCCCAAAGCCTTTATAGGGTCCGATTTTCAGTTCTTTCAGACAATCATGCACGGACTGGTAGTTCAGTGGAATTGTCCATCCGGCAATATTTGCAGATAATGCGGCAATAGAATTCCGGGGCATACCTATTAATTAATGCAACGGCAACCTTTTCCGACAATTCATTGGAAACGTGTTCAAGCTTGGCAATAGGCCATTCCGGATACTCTCGCGAAGAATGCAGAAAAGGCAAAGACACTTGATCCCCGCCGTGTTCATGAATAATGTAAAAATCGTCAATGTTAATCTTGCCTTCTGCATTCATAATCTCAAGTATGCCTGTCCGCACCGTTCCGGCATCAACCCCAGCCTCCTTTAATTCCCTCAAGGTCATTATCCAGCCGCCAAAGGATATATCTTCGACTGCCCTGAAGGCTTTTCTTTTCAAATCAATTAAATGACGGATATCTTCACGCTGTTTCTTGCAGAAGATGACACTGCCGTAGCTTGTTTGCGTTTTACCAAACACATTGTTTTTCAGGGTAGCAATCCGGTCAACCCTGTATTTGCTTTCCAGTTCAATATAACATGAAGAATTGACCAGGATGAAATCAATTTGCGATTTTTCAACCATGGAATATATGCGGTCATGATCAATGGGCACAATTGATGCCGGTATTTCCCGGCCTACCCTTGAAGGGTTCTATCGGGCTTCCGGCTTTCTTGCAAAGGCCCAGGAAAAGGACAGGCCGAAGACCTCTTCTCCCCCCACCCGGACACCCTCGTAAAGGGCCGCAGCCATCCATTCTTTCATTTTGGCCTTGGTAATGAGATCACTCTGGAATTTTAAATCCACCCGTTTTCTTTCCATGCGGTTGCCAGGCTCGCCATAGGCATACCCGAGATCACGGATATCATTGATCTCGTTGTTGATCCCGGCAAACCCCTGGTGGGCCCAGGTATCGGCATAGGTGTGCAGGGTGATGCCAAGCCTGTGAAGCCCATAGGGTTTGTGCCGGTCCCGGATACAGGCGGCGACCATGTCCTGGGCAACCGGGCTGTCCTTGGTGCAGACTACCCTTTTCACAAAATGCTGATCCGGATTCTGGTCCGGTAATTTGCCGTCATTGCCGGGAAGAAAATGAAAAGGCAGCCAAACCCTGTGGTTGGCAAGCTCTTCCATATTACGGTAGTCCAGGGTTTTGTGGGCTGAACAAATCCGGTCATACATGGCTTTATTTTGAAAATTAATTGTCCCTGTTTTGACGGCATCGTCCACATACTGGGCGCAATAGGCTATTTTTTCAGCCTCTGGATGATCATCTTCAAAGTCAGGGCTATTTTCAGGATGGCTGTCGGAGGACTTTCTTTTCTAAGGTGAGGGTCCTGACACCAGGCAAAATGAATGTTTCCACCTTATAGGGAATTTTTCGAAAAATCAATAAAGACCGTTTTAAAAAAGCGTTGCAAAGAATGGAGAACGATGAATGCAAAGGCCTCAACAATAGTCATCAAGCAATGACCAAGTTAATATTATTGCTTTGAATTACACCCATGAGTTGCTCCGGTGGTTTCCTGTCTGTAATCAATGTATCAATCTCTGTGATACTGCCCAGTTTGACCATGGCATTTCTGCCGAATTTTGAGTGATCCGCAATAAGATAAACTTTTCTCGAATTCTCAATAATCGTTCTGGCAACATGAACTTCCCTGAAGTCAAAATCAAGCAATGTTCCATCAAAGTCAATGCCGCTGATCCCTATGATCCCTATATCCACCTTGAACTGACGGATAAAATTGACCGCAGCCTCACCGGTAATCCCACAGTCCTTGCTTCGAACAATGCCGCCGGTAACAATTACCTCAAAATCTTCTTGTTTGCTCATTATGGCTGCGACATTCAGGTTATTGGTAATAATCCTCAATTTTTTTTTGTGATTGGCCAATTCGTTTGCAACATGCTCGGTCGTGGTGCCTATATTAATAAAAAGAGAGGTGTTGTCCTCTATCATTGCTGCAACGGTTTTGGCAATTTTCTTTTTTTCATTTAGAAAAAGTTCTTTTCGATGCCGATAAGCTACATTTTCAGTACTGAGTGAAAAGCCTGCGCCACCATGATATCGGGAAACAAATCCCTTGCTGTCAAGAAAATTAATATCCCTTCTGATGGTTTGCGGTGTCACATTGAACATGTTTGCCATTTCTTCAACCGTAACAAACCCGTTATTTTTAATCAAAGAGATGATTTCTTCATGCCTGTTGTTGATAGCCTTTTTTTTTATCATAAGTATTTATCTGTCCCGTTTCGAGGTCAATTGCTCTACCATGACTTGGCAATGCTCTCATCTCTGGATTTATGAATTAAATGATCTGTAATACTTATCCACGCAGGGTATCATATCAGTTAAATGTTAGATTTTAAACATAAAATATGAGAAGCCCTAATTTTTAAAGCTACTGATTGAATTATTTTCACTGATCTGCAAAAATCTTCGTTTAAGAATCAAATTATTTTCGTTTACTATTCGTTTTCTTCGCTTGCAGAAATTTTTTATTCATGTTATTTGCTTTTTCGAACATTACTTGTAATATGACAAAAACAAAACCGTGATGTATGAAAAAAATTATAGAAACGCAAGTGCTCATTATCGGCGGTGGTGCCACAGGAACAGGAATAGCCAGAGACCTTTCCTTAAGAGGCCTCAATGTCATTCTCATTGAAAAACAGGATTTAAATGCAGGTGCCTCAGGTGGTAATCATGGATTGCTGCACAGCGGGGCCAGATATGTCTGTTCTGATCATGAAGCCGCAGTTGAATGCAACAATGAGTTGAATATTATCAAAAGGACGGCTGGTCATTGTGTTGAAGAAACCGGTGGTTTTTTTGTTGCAGTCTGCGGGGATGATGAAAAATATATTGCTGATTTTCCAGGGATGTGCAGAGCAGCAGGCATCCCGTTTAAATCGGTTGATGTAACGGATGCAAGGCAAATGGAACGATCACTATCTGAAAAGATCATCGCTGTGTATGAAGTTAATGATGCATCTATCAACCCTTTCAAGCTTTCAATAGAAAATATGAACGATGCCGTCTCAATGGGAGGACAATATTTTAGTTATTGCATGCTTCAAGCTGTGGAAATGGAAAATAAAAAAGTTTGTTACGCAAAAATTCAAAACAGGATCAGCAATGAAATCTTTTATATCAAGGCTGATACCTATGTTAATGCTTCCGGTGCCTGGGCCGGCAGGATTGCCGAATTGGCCGGCATCCCCATCAATATGGTATTTTCCAAGGGTAGCCTCCTTGTTACAAGCAAACGCATTACAAAAAGAGTCATTAACCGGCTACGAAAAGCTGCTGATGGAGATATCCTGGTTCCGGGCGGAGCGGTTTCTATTCTTGGAACAACCTCAGTGAGGGTGGACTCCCCTGATAATATTTTCCCCACAGTAGATGAGGTTGATCGTATTATCACTGAGGGAGAAAAGATGATTCCATTGCTTAAAACCTGCCGGTATGTGAGGGCTTATTCCGGCGTACGTCCCCTTGTGAGTAAGGGAAATAATGATGATAGAGAGGTCAGCAGGGGATTTACCCTGATTGATCATGAAAAAGACGGTGTGGATAATTTGGTAACTATAACAGGAGGCAAGCTGTCGACCTATCGATTAATGGCAGAAAAAACATCTGATATTATATGCAAAAAGCATGGGATTATTTCAAAATGCCAGACAAAGCACATTGTTTTACCATCAACTAAAAGTGGGGAATGGTCGGAACCGGGTTTGCATATCACTGAGTCGGTTACACGGGAAAGCAGGCATGACCCAATCCTGTGTGAGTGTGAAATAGTACCGGCAACCGCTATTGATACAATAATTCGTTCCATCAAAAACAACAAAGGCAAACCGGATCTGACATCCATTGCCCTTAGAAGCCGGGTTGGAAAGGGTCCTTGCCAAGGCTCTTTTTGCAGCACCCGGATATTATCCCACATGTACAATACCGGCGAACTCACGCATGCAGCCGGGATTAATGACTTAAGAAAGTTTTTAAACGAGAGATGGAAAGGTGAGCAGTCATTGTTATGGGATCAGGCGATTGTCCAGTCATCCTTAAAAGAAATGATACATTGCGGTTTGTTCGGGCTCGAACTTGAAACGCAGTAGATTTCAGACGGTTTTTTTAAAAAGATGAAAGATAAACAGACGATAAGTTGCGATTTATTAATCATTGGTGCCGGCTTTGCGGGCATGGTCGCTGCGGCCCGGGCTTCAAGCCTTGGATTGAAAACGGTCCAGGTCGGCAATTCTTCCACCCTGTTTTTGGTCAGTGGATTGTTTGATCTCCTGGGCGTTTATCCAATCACCTCCGGTCAATCCTTGCATTCTCCTGCCACAGGTCTGGAAAGGCTTAGAATTGATAATTCTCGCCATCCCTATTCAAAGACAGGATATATAAAAATCCTGGAAAGCTTAAATTTTTTAAAATTTTTTTTAGCAGCAGCCGGGCTTGATTATCAGTCAAATAACAATGAAAATTATCTTGTTCTGACCGCTGCGGGTACGTTTAAACCCAGTTTTATGGTGCCGAAAACTTTTATAAAAGGGTGTGGGATCAAGCAAGGGTCAAAAAGACTCTTACTTATTGATTTCAATGGGTTGAGAGAATTTTCTGCAAAACAAATTGCCAATGTTATTCAGGATGCCGGTTCTGACGTATCTGTTTTGACGATTGAAATACCGGCCGTATCAAGCACTCTTAATCCAATCCAGTTGGCCAATTTATTTGAAGATATTCAATTTTTGAAATTTCTCTCAAAAAAAATCAGCCCATTTTCAAAAAAAACAGATCTTGTCGGGTTTCCTGCCGTGTGTGGTCTCAACAAGAGTTTGGAGACGATCGGGAAACTGGAAGAAATGACAGGTCTTGATTGTTTCGAAATCCCTGGTATGCCGCCCTCTCTTCCGGGCTTGCGATTAAAAAATGCATTTGAGAAACAATTGTCACAGAATAATGTTATTTTTCTGAACAACTCAAAAATAGAATCCCATGAGTTTAAAAATCATCAATTCATTTTGAATGCCGCAACCCAGAATATGAACACCCAAATTACCACCAAAGGTGTTATCCTTGCAAGTGGCAGATTCCCGGGCTGCGGACTTCATGCAAAAAGAGAACTGATTACTGAAACGGTATTCAACCTTCCGGTTTTTCAACCCGAAACAAGAAACAAATGGTATCATTTAAACTTTTTTAATCCGGAAGGTCATGCCATTAACCAGGCCGGGCTTGAAACCGATGACGCTTTCCGGCCTGTGGCTCAGAACAACGCACCAGCATTTAAAACGCTTTATGCGGTCGGATCAATTCTTGCTCATAACGACTGGGTAAGGCTTAAATCAGGTTCAGGGGTATCCTGTGTGACAGCATATTCCGCTGTTAATGATTTTTATAACTCAGTATCTGGCAGGGACACGAATGTTTGAATCTGCCCTGTGTATCTCCTTGATCATTTCAATCTCAGGTGTGATTTTTCAACTCCATCGGTTTAGGAGGAACCGTCAATTCTTAACATGGGGTAAATGTGGATATCACACCAATTTTTTTTTTCATATAAAAGGCTTTATTTTAAATACATTTTTACAGATAAAACTGTTTAAAGCCGGAAAAATAAGATGGTCCTTTCACTTCCTTCTTTTTTTAAGCTTTTTATATCTTGTTATTATACATGCGCTCCATGATGTGACTGCCTCTGTTTGGTTCAATAGCTATGGACCCATGGTTGACCCTTATCCGTTTTTAAGAAACCTTGCCGGTCTTCTGGCTTTAACAGGCTGTATCGGGTTTCTCATTCGCAAACGATTTAACCATATGATTTTTCAGGACAAACGTATTAAATATAAAGGTATTTTTTCCATTCTTCTGATCTTGATGATAGTAGGCTCCGGTTTTTTGCTTGAAGCCTCGAAGATAATTTCAGAACCTGTTTTCATGGAAATGGTTGACATGTATTCGGACCTTAATAAAGGAACAGAACTTTTGGATCTGAAACTTTTTTGGAAAGAGAATTTCAATGTTGTTTTTGCTCAAACCATAGAGGCCACCCGGGAAGGACTTGAGAAGGGTAGACGTTTAAATGAAAACTATTGTCTTTACTGCCATTCAAATATAAGATCCGCTTTTTTATCCAGTACCTTGGCAAAAATCATCCACTTCGCAGGGAACCGTCTAAACCGGTATAGGATCGATATATGGTTTTATAATATCCATTATATGCTTTGCCTGCTGCTTTTGATATGCTTTCCCTTTTCAAGGCTTTTTCATGTGCTGTTAATTCCCTTTGCAAGCAGCAGGCAAAATCTGACAAAGGATACATTTCGGGAAAATAAGGCTTTTATCAATATTGCTTTTTTACATGCGTGTACCAATTGCGGGTATTGCTCCCAAGTCTGCAGTGTCTATCCGAACTTCCAAATTACCGGTAATCAAGATGTGCTGCCCCATTCAAAAATTGAATCTGTTAAAACAATGATTGAAAATCCCGGTGCTGTAAATCACTGGCACCTGCACGCAGGCAATGATGAGTGCACCATGTGCGGCAATTGTACGGAAATCTGTCCATCCGGCATTGATTTGCAAAGCTTATGGTCTGTCCTGGATAAAAAATTGGTTTTCATGGGGTATGGGGATAATAACCGGTTTATCAAGGACATGTCCCTTAAAGAATGGGCAAAAAAAGAAGATGTATCTATTGGGCTAAGTCATAGAGATGCGTTGACTTCAAATCTTTCGGACATGGCAGATGCTTTTGAAAACTGCATCCAGTGTACCATTTGCACTAATGTTTGCCCCATAGTGGATTATGATTCAAATCAAAATGACATAACTCCCCATCAGGTAATGAACCTTTTGAGACTCGGTAAAAAGCATCTGGCAACAGGAACCCGTATGGTGTGGACCTGTCTGACCTGTTATGCCTGCCAGGAACACTGCCCCCAGGAGATAAGGGTGACGGACATACTCATAGAGCTTCGCAACACAGGCAGTGTAAGTGCTGATTTAATAAAACAAGTATCCAGACCCATAAGGCGGATAAATAGATGAAATTCGCTTATTTCCCAGGGTGTAAAATTTCTTTTTATATGCAGGATTATGGTATTTCTTTTAAAGCCCTGATGGAAACCTTAGGGGTTGAGCTTATCCGGCTTCCTTTTAACTGCTGCGGGTATCCTGCAAGAAAAAGAAGTTTTGAAGTTTCGATGTTGTCGTCAATAAAAAATTTAGCCCTTGCCGGAAAATATGATCTTGATATTATCACACCTTGTAAATGCTGTTTCGGACAGCTTAAGCATGCGTCTTACTGGTATGAACAAAATCCGGCATTAAAAGAAAAAATTGATGGATTTCTTGCTCAAGAAAATCTGTCCTGGGATGGCAAGTCTCACATCAAGCATTTACTTTCCTTTCTTCATGCTGATTTTGGTATCCGTGCATTAGAAAAGAGAATACAAAAAAAACTGCCTGGGAAAAAAATGGCTGTCCAATATGGATGTCACGCATTGAGACCCTTTTCCATTACCGGGTTTGATAACCCATATGCCCCCAAAATTTTTGAAGAACTCCTCTCTGTCACCGGCGTAAAACCCGTTGAATGGTCAAAAAGCACTGAATGCTGCGGAAATCCCATTTTTAACGGCAATCCGGAATTGTCCTTAAAAATTCTTCAAAACAAAATGGAAACCGCCAGGGATGCCGGAGCAGACTACATTTGCACTGCATGTACGCACTGCCAGATGCAATACGAAATGACTCAATATCAAAAACAATTAAACAATCACAGCCTTCCGGCTATTCTTTTTACTCAGATTCTTGGTGCTGCGCTTGGCATAAATAACAACCTGCTGTCCTTGAGCGGCAAATTACCTTTGGCCTTGTTTCCTTGAAAACATTAACACTGAAATTTGCGATTGGTATGTCCGATCGCGGTAAGATAATTTCTATATGTGGTCAGATAAAAAGATAAGGGGCGTGAAAAATTGCTTCCAAGAATACCCTCCACAAACAGGCGGCTGATGTATTGCTCCTGTTCCAGTATTTTCTGGGACTGGAAAAATATTATTTTCTCTTCAGGGGTCAATTGTGAAACCATGTCCAGCATTGTCATCCTTGCCCTTGGCAGATACATCCAGAAATAAAACAGATCCAGTGAATTAATGATGACCATTACAGCCAGATCCCTTACTTCAAAATTCCGGCTGGTAAAAAGAATTTCGGGTTTTTCAAGAATCTTGAGTTCTTCTGTTTCAGGAAAAAGAAGTTCCAGCCGGGTATAGGTTTCAAAGAGATCTGTAAATTTCTTTTTTATATCTCTTTTTCGAAGATCAAGATTATAAAACCTGTCCACGGTCCCCTCAATTATCCCTGCAACAGTATCCGACGCTGCTTTGGAAATGATGGCGGCCCATTTTTGAAGCACACTGTCAATTACCGGAACATTAAAAAATATTAAACCACAGCGGATCATGCTGTTAAACAGGATCGCAACCGGGATGGAAAGGATGCTCCTGAAAAAATTTCCCGCGATCATCCCTTTGGGAAGCCCTCGAAAGGCATTGTGAGAGGACAGGTAAATCCCGTTGGCAAGGGCAATGACAGAATAAAGGGCCAGCGGACTGGATTTCATATTGATATTGAGCGTTTGATCAAGTAAACGTGTTTTGATCACATAATCCAGAAGCGGTACCGAAAAACCAGTATATAAAAGTGCATCCGTCAATCTTTCCCAGCTGACATAGTCATTCCATTTAGTCAAGGAAGACCGGTTGATACCCCCTCCTCCGAGAACCGACTGCAGGATAACCCTGAAACCGGTGATGGCAAACCAGATAAAGGCGCCAAACCAGGCCAGGACCCACCAGTCCTTGGTGAGAAAAAAACAGACAAATGCAGGCACAAACCCGATCCCGATTTTTATGATATTTTTCAGTCTTGTATTGAGATTTTTCCACGATTTTCCGGAATTGTGTCTTACCGTCCCGTGCAAATCAAGGTTAAAATTGTTACGGCTTTCCTTCCGTATCCCGCCAAGCATGACAATATTGCCTTTTTTTTTCATGTCCAGGGAAAAGGATTCAAAGACCCATTCCCTTTTTTTGACAGGCATCATCCAATTACAAAGCGGCATCCACCTTAAAACATGGATAACCCGATTGAACAGCGGGCGGATATCATTTGACGACAGCGCTGTTATCCTCTTGCTCACGTTGATGTTTGCAGGGAGGATCAACCGGTCACCTCTATCCTGATGAATTTCTTTTATGGCTTTGGCCGGCAGGGTATTGACAATACCAAATCCCATCCCGTAGGCCTGATGTGATTTGCCGGTTGAATCGCTCCCGATCCTGGACTTGAGCGGCCGGAACAGGTACATGTGTTTTAAAGCATCAATATCATAGAGAATGTTGGCAAGTTTTTTTAATCGATCCTGCTTGTCCATATAATCAGTTTGTTCTACCGACAGCATGATTTGTCGGACCACCCGTTTGAGTTTCAATAAGCTTCCGGCATTAATGGCTTTTTGAAGTTCATTAATGGAAAAAATGTGGTTTGTTGTTCCTCCGGAGATAAAATCTTTTAAATTAATAATTTCAAGCCGGGTGATCAACCCATTTGCATCGTATAGAATTTCAAGCACATCTTCCGGTTTCAGGCCCTTAAGTTTCAGGGTAATTCTGAAATCAAAATGAAGCTGCTCAATCATTGAAATATATTCTTTAAACCCCAGCTTGAGTCTGACAGGGAGATCCGGGTCATTTATTACCGTAAACGGATGCATTATTTCAGGATATTGGCTGGGATCAAGATACATGGCAATAACGTCCCCGGCACTGAAACGATCCATTTTATCCAGGAGGGTTTTCAATCGCTGCTTTTCTTTGGCGTCAGACGAGCCGAATGCTTGATTCATCCCCTTGATGCGTTCTGTCATCGCCTCGACACACAGATGGTGGATATACTCGCCAAGATGGGGAACCGAAGGTAATCCAGGCGAAGCAAACTGCAAAAAACCCTTTGGACAGAGTCTGGGCATTTCAATATCCAGATCGCGGCACAGTTTTTCCAGAAAACGCGCGTTAAACGCCTCCAGGAGAGACAATACGTATTTTTTCTGATAGTTGAGCACTTCCCTGCCCTGGTCCATGAATTTTACAACGTGGGGTTCAGCAAGGAAACACAGAAACGTCTCCACATCGGGAAGTTTGCGGGATACCCAGATAAAAGAGATATACCGATCCCGGTATCTTGCCTGGAATTCGATTCCGATTCTAAGATCAATTTCCATTATCCTGGCCGCTTCGATCAATTCTGCTGCGAATTTGGGTTCAATGCAATGATAATAGATGACGCGAAGCCGCCGGATGCCTTTTATCCAGGCATCCATGATAAGATGGGTGGGGGATTTTCTGCCCGATGTATTGGCATCATGAACATGGTCGTCAAACGTGATCTGATTCCACAACTCGGGCATTTCCAGAAGATGGTATTGCCTGAGCAGTCTCCTGACTACCCTGGGCTTGCCAAAAGCCGCCATCCGAAACGTATGCGCCAGTTGAAGCTGCAAAGCGTCATTGTCCTTTGCCCGAACCAGTTCCTTCATGATCTGGAGAAGAATCCTGGCAGTATTTTTCGGCATGGAACCGTCTGCGGTATTGAGGATTTCATCTTTCAATCCCTGGAGTGCCTGCAGCCGGTTTTTCATCGATCCTCTTTCCATGGATTCAAGAAGATGGACAATGGCATAAGCCGTTCTGAGACCTTTGGATTCAACCAGTTCTTTTATGCCCAGAGGATGAAAAAATGGATAATAGGCCTTGCGGGTATAGCCGGGGGTCTTTTTTACATCATATACAGAATTGACAATCCGGATCAGGTCATGGTCCCGTCTGTCAAAAAATAAGTGGTTTAACTTCAATCTTCCTCATCAGGAGATAATACTGGTACCTTTGTCATCCGCCAGATGACAGGCTGCATAATGCCTGGGAAAAATTTCCCGGGAACAAGGTTTTTTTTCCCGGCAGATCTTCCGGGCAATGGGGCACCGGGTATGGAACACACACCCCAAAGGCGGATTAACCGGGCTTGGCACCTCACCTTCCAATTGTATGCGTTTCCGGCTCCGTTCAAGCCTGGGACTGGGTATGGGGACTGCGCTGATCAGTGCCTGGGTATAAGGATGCAGGGGCATTGAGAAGATGGCTTCCCGGGATGCCGTTTCCATGATATTGCCCAGGTACATCACTGCCACCTCATGGGAAATATGTTTGACCATGGAAAGATCATGGGCAATGAATAAAAGGGTCAGGCCCAGTTTGCGCTGGAGATCCTTGAACAGGTTGACCACCTGCGCCTGAATGGAGACATCCAGAGCACTGATGGGTTCATCGCACACCACAAATTCAGGCTCAAGGACCAGTGCCCGGGCAATATTGATCCTCTGACGCTGTCCACCGCTGAACTCATGGGGATACCGTACTGCATGGTTGGGGTTGAGTCCGACAAGATCCATGATTTCATACATCCGCTTCTTCATCTGTAAAGTAGTCTGGCAGGTATGGATTTTCAGGGGTTCACAAATGATGGCGGCAACAGAGTGACGGGGGTTGAGGCTGTCATAGGAATCCTGGAATACGATCTGCATTTTTGGCCTCATTCTGCGTAATGTACCGATGTCAAGACCGGTAATTTCAGCGTTGTTATAAAAGATTCTTCCTGAGGTGGGCTCGTGAAGGCGCAGTACTGCTCTGCCGGTAGTGGACTTACCGCAGCCTGATTCCCCCACCACGCCCAGTGTCCTGCCGCGGGCAATGGAAAAAGAAACCCCGTCAACAGCCTTGACTATTTTTTTTCGGCCGGAGAACGGGAAGTTGCCGGAAACAGTAAAATATTTACTCAGATTTTCCACACGGATCAGCGGTCCTGCCAATTTTTCAGCCTCGGGATATTCCCTGCCGGGAAACGCGGGAGGGGAGTTTAAAGGGGTCATCAATGCGGTCTCCCATTATCCAGATCATAAAAACACGTCACTATATGGCCGGGAGCCACCTCAAGATAGGGTGGATTATCCTGCCAGCAGCGATCAAACACACAGGGGCACCGCCAGGCAAACTGGCAGTGGCAGGGCGGGCTTAGAAGGTCCGGCGGCAGACCTTCAATACTCTCCAGGGGGGCTTTCGTATCCCTGTCCAGGGAGGGAACGGCCCTTAAAAGTCCGCGAGTATAGGGATGTAAGGGATGATCATACAGGGTATCCACCGGTGCCGTCTCCACGGGCCGGCCAGCATACATGACCAGTACCCGATCGGCCAGTCCGGCCACCACCCCCAGATCATGGGTGATCCAGATCAGGGAGAGATCCATCTCCCTCTGGAGGCGCAGAACAAGTTCCAGAATCTGGGCCTGCACCGTTACATCCAGAGCTGTTGTGGGTTCATCGGCGATGAGCAGCCGGGGACGACAGGCCGCAGCCAGAGCTATCATAACCCGTTGGCGCATCCCTCCTGAAAACTGGTGGGGATACTGATTCAGACGTTGAGCGGCTCCGGGAATTCCCACCTGATTCATTAGTTCAATGGTTCTCGTTCTTGCCCGGCCCCATGAAAAATCAAGGTGGCGTACCAGGGTTTCGCTGATCTGGCTGCCCACGGTCATTACCGGGTTAAGGGCAGAGAGGGCATCCTGAAAAATAAAACCGATCTGTCTTCCCCGTACCCGGTTCATCTCTGCCTTGGAAAGTGTTAAAAGATCAACAGCAGTATCTTTTGTGAAGAGCTTTGCACTTCCCGCATCAATGGTGGCAGGAGGAGATGGTAAAAGTCCTAAAATGGACATCATGGCAACGGATTTGCCTGAACCCGATTCCCCCACTACTGCCAGGATCTCACCTTTTCCCACATGAAAGGTAACCCCGTTGAGGGCATGCACGATGCCGTCAAAAGTATGAAACCGTGTCGTCAGGTTTTTCACTTCAAGCAGATTTTCCATGGTGTCCTGTCTTCTCCTATCTTTTCATTCGTCGCAACCGTGGATCCAGTGCATCCCGAAGCCAGTCCCCGAGAAGATTCATGCCGATACCGGCAAAAACAATGGCAAGGCCTGGGAAGGTTGCAAACCATGGATATATGGTCAGATACTGTCGTCCCACAGCCAGCATGTTGCCCCAGCTCGGAACGTTGGGAGGAACGGAAAGGCCCAGAAACCCCAATCCTGCCTCATAAAAAATCATGGCAGACATCTCAAAGGTGGCAAGAGTAATCAAAGGACCTATCAGATTGGGCAATACATGGGTGCTTAGGATGCGAAAGGTAGAGGCCCCCACAGATTGTGCAGACTCTATGAAGCCTGCCTCACGCATGCGCAAGACCTCTCCCCGGGCAATGCGAACAAAGATGGGAATATCGGTCAATCCGAAAATGAGAATAACATTTAAAAGACTACGTCCCAAAATAGCCGCAATAAAGACCACAAACACCAGATAGGGCAATGCCAGAATCATATTGACCAAACCCATGATCAGCGCATCAATACGGCCGCCAAAGTAACCTGCCGCCATGCCGATGGCCATGCCGGCGGAACAGGCCATGAGGACACCGAGAAATCCAACGGTCAGGGAAACCCGGCTGCCGTATATGATCCGGGTGAAAAGATCCCGACCCAGGTTGTCTGTGCCGAGGAGATGACCTTTAATACCGTTTTCCATCCAAACCGGCGGCTTTTTAGCATCACGCAGATTGGGTTTGACGGGATCATAAGCGGTAATCCAGGGGGCGCCCACCGCGCAGAAAACCAGAATGAGCACCATGATCAAGCCCAGCAACCCGGGTTTATCCCGCCAGAAGAGGCGCCACACATACTGCAGTACCGGCATGACCCCTTGCTTCTTTTGCTGATCCACGCCAAGCCCAGTGGCGCCTTGATGCCCTTGTGCTTTTTGAGGTTCGCTCATTTTATTATTCCCCATACCGCACCCTTGGATCTGCCGTTGCATAGGCCATATCTGTCAGAAGATTCAATATCACCACCACAAAACTGCTGAAAAAAGCAATCCCCTGAACAAGGGCGAAGTCACGGTTTCCAATAGCATCGGCCAGCAGGTTGCCAAGCCCGGGCCAGCTGAAAATTGTCTCGATGTAGATGGAACCGCTCAGAAGATAACCAAACTGCACTCCCACAATACTGATTAAAGGAATACTGGCATTTCGCAGGATGTGCTGGATATATATGCGCCGGACGGAAAGTCCCTTGCTTCTGGCTGTAAGGATATAATCTTCACTGCGCACCTCCATGACGGCAGACCGCGTAAACCGGGCCAGCTGTCCCAGGGTAAAAAGACTTAGAGAGCAGGCCGGCAGAAACACGGAGCGGGTGGGAAGGGTCAGACCCATAAACCGCCATGTCTCCCGGCCAAAGGTGGGAAACCAGCCCAGATGAAGTCCGAATACCAGGATGAGAATCAGTGCCAGCCAGAAATTGGGTACTGTTTGACCAAAAAGCCCTGCTCCCCTGGCCAGATAATCAACCATTGAATTGGGGTTGGACCCCCCGAGAAGTCCCAGGGGGATTCCGATAATCATAGAGATGAACAACGATATGGAAGCCAGTTCCACTGTCGCGGGCAACCGTTCCAGAATCAAGTCCATGGCCGGTTGATGATACCGGGTGGAATTGCCGAAATCTCCGGAGAGGACATCAATGGCAAATTCAAAAAATTGAATGGTCATGGGACGATTCAGACCCATTTGATCCCGCAGCCGTGCAATCTCCTCGGGACTGGCATTCCGGGAGGCCATAAGACCGGCCGGATCACCCGTCAGGTGCATCATGAAAAAAACCATCATCAATACACCGGCCAGCACCAGTAAGGATTGGATTACACGGGAAATAAAATATCGTTGCATAATTCTCCATTACTACTGCAATGAGATTCTGTTTTAAGAAGGCACATTGTCCTTACTTGATATGGGTTTCAAAAAGATAATACTGTTCTGAAGCACGTGGTTTATAATCGGTCACCCGACTGCTCACCACCTCGTATGTCACTGGTTCATAAAGATAAACAAACGGCGGATTCTCCTGCATGTAGTGCTGGAGTGTTATATATAATTCCGCCCGTTTTTCCTCATCTACAGTTCCCTTGATCTGGTCCAGCATGGCACCGATTTTTTCGTCCCACCAGGTGCTGTAGGCTGCTGAATTACCACCCAGCGCCCCCTGCAGGCGGCTCATGGCCTCACCAATTGTCTCGGACCAGCTGTCTCCGAACAGGGGGGGCAGCTCTTTTTTTGCTTCAAGATCCCAGTATTTTCCGGATTCCATGACCTGAAGCTCTGCAATGATACCCATTTCAGCCCAATATCCCTGAATCGCTTCACATACCTGCTGAAAATTGGTATATGCACCACTTGGGCAGGCAAACCCGATTTTAAATCCATCCGGGTAACCCGCTTCTTTGAGCAATGCTTTTGCTTTTGCCGGATTATATCCAAATGGTTTGATTGCCTTGTCAAAACCCAGATTTCCAGGAGTAACAAAGCCTGTTGAGGGACGGCCCTTTCCATTAAACAGAGCATCCAGCATGGACTGCACATCCACAGCATAATTCATGGCCTGGCGAACCCTTGGATCTTCCGTGGGTAACCCTTTGCCCGAGGTCATATTGTTGAACGCGATGTAATAGACCCGATCTACAGGATAGGAGACCACCCGTACATTGGCATCACCCTTGAGACCGGCCACCTCTTCCGCACTGAGCCGGGTGACCAGATCAACTTCACCGGCCTGTATTGCAGCCACTCGTGTAGAGGATTCCGGAATGGGACGGAAAATTACCTTTTCCGCTTTTGGGAACCCTTTTTTCCAGTAATTTTTATTGGCTTCAAATTCTATCCGGTCACCTTTGCTCCATTTTACAAATTTAAACGGGCCTGTACCCACTGGTGCGGCAAGAAACTTATCTTCACCGGTTTTTTTCATCAGTTTGGCCGGAAGCATGGCCCAGTGTTCCGCCATGAATCTCAACAACAGGGGACTTGAATTTTCCGTGCTCATCCGGACAGTATACTCGTCCAGTTTCTCCACGTTTTTTACCAGATTGAAACGATCCTTATACTTGATATTCTCCCGTTTTCCGCGGTTCCAGGTAAAAAGGACATCATCAGCATTGAAGGGTTCGCCGTTGTGGAAGGTGACGCCTTTTCTCAGTTTAAAGGTAAAAACCGTTCCTTCGGGATTAATCGTCCAGCTCTCTGCCAACGCGGGAATCACCCGGCTGTCGTCATCAATGGCAACCAGAGAATCATAGAGACACCAGCTGACAATCGCGGCATTCCGTTCATCCGCCATGGCCGGTTCCAGTGCATTGGGATCCATGGTCAGTGCAAGACGGAGCACTTTACCGTCTGATGCGGCCAGGACACCTGCCGCACTCCAGGCCAGAGAGAAAATGACCGTGCATAAAATAACAAATAATCTGATTTTTTGCTTCATGTTGAACTCCTTCTCTATATTATCGTTATTACTCTGCATCATTAAAAATGGTGCAGCGGCAAAAGGATTGACACGGTATCGGCAAAATTTTTGACCAAGTGAGATGTTTCAATGAAATACAGCAAAAATAACTTGGGCTGTAAAAAAGGTTCTGCATGTAATTTTCCCATAAAATAATACATACTATGTAATATAAAATAATACATGCCATAGCATGGTCATTTTTTTCAGTCAATCATTATTTTTCGAATATGAAACATTGAAATCAAAATTTTCGTATATGAAATATTTTAACGGTTATTTTCGGACATAACGCATTGCGGTTTCAAAAGGATGTGACTTGGGCGTTAAAAAATCATAATGAGAAAACCATCCAGCTGCGGCTATCGGCTTGCAAAAAAGGTTTCCGGCTCCTTTCTGGCCGAGCAGTTCTCGCTCAGCATTTTAGCAATGCCTTTCAAGAATCCCTCTTTCATAATCCTGGCCCCTGCGGGACATGTCTTGATACAGGCGCAGCAATAAATGCAGCGGTCGGACCGGCTGGCGTACCGGTTTGCTTCATCAACGGCATTTTCAGGGCAGACCGGGATGCAGACCCCACAGCCGTCACAATCATCGGTGACCTGGATGAAATCCATGGGGGCCCGGGCCACGGCCTCTTTATAGGGAAACTGGCCCGGCACAGTCAAGGGGCTGATCTCCCTCAGAGTTTGAATGCTTTCCAGCAGTTCGGCCATTTTTTGGCCAAAGGCAAAAGCCTTGGCCAGATCCGCCTTGTCCGGCCTGTTCCGGGCAATGATATACTCTTTTCCGGAAAAGGAATGCTCGCCGATAAAGGCGCCTGCAGCCAGTGACACAAACCCGCAAGCTTCGGCTGTATTCTTTAATTCCAGGAGGGCGTCTTCATAGGCCCGGTTGCCGTACAAGACCACGGGAACGGCCAGGTTAAACGTTTAACCAGCCAATAGTTTATAGCCGGGTTATAAATACGACAAAAGCATATCTGCAGCAGCAGCAGGTGAAATCTTTTCATTTTCAACCTGCTGTGAAATGCCGGGGATTTTTTCATTGATCTTTTTATTATCCTGGAAGCGTTTCTTCAGACCCTCTTCCACCAGGGTCCACATCCATTCCAAGGACTGGTGTCTGCGGCGTTGCATAAACTCTCCTGAGGTCTTGAATTTTTGATTGTGGTCAAGAATCATGTCCCAGACTTTTTTTGTGCCGCCTTCGACCACAGAGGAACAGGTCAGGACCGGCGGAGACCAGGTCAGGGTTTCAGGCCGGATGAAATGGAGAGCCGTTTCCAGATCTGTTTTTGCTTTTTCCACAGCAGCAAGGTTATCTCCATCGGCTTTGTTGATGGCGAGACCGTCGGCCATTTCCAGGACTCCTTTTTTGATACCCTGGAGTTCGTCACCAGCGCCGGCAATCATGAGGACCAGGAAAAAATCCACCATGGAAGCCACACTGGTCTCAGACTGGCCCACACCCACGGTTTCAACCAGGATGACATCAAACCCGGCCGCTTCGCAGACCAGCATGATTTCCCTGGTTCTGGCAGCAACACCGCCTAAGGTTTCACCGGCCGGAGACGGACGGATAAAGGCATTTTCATGGGCTGAAAGCTTTTCCATCCGGGTTTTATCCCCCAGGATGGAACCGCCGGAGCGTCGGCTGGTGGGGTCTACAGCCAGAACCGCCACCTTATGGCCGATATCTGCCAGATAGACGCCGAGATTTTCAATAAAAGTGCTTTTGCCCACTCCCGGGACCCCGGTGACGCCGAGGCGAATGCTGTTTCCGGTATGGGGCAGGATCTTTCCCATGACCTTGAAAGCAGCCTGCTGGTGTTCTTTCAGGCTGCTTTCAATCAAGGTGATGGTTTTGGCAACCATACGCCGGTTGCAGGAAAGAATCCCCTGGATATAATTATCAGGATCAGTGTGAATCATTTTTTTCAGGCGCCCATAATATTCAGGGTCCGGTTGGCAGAGTCCGTGACCACAGTTCCGGGTCCGAAAATTTCAGAAGCCCCGGCATTTTTCAAAAATTCATAATCTCCCGGCGGGATGATACCTCCGACAACGACTTTAATATCAGACGCCCCCTGTTTTTTCAATTCCTCGATGACCTTGGGCACCAGGGTTTTATGACCGGCAGCCAGGCTGGACACACCAATGACATGGACATCATTTTCAACAGCCATCCGGGCCGCTTCTTCAGGGGTCTGGAACATGGGTCCGAGATCCACATCAAACCCGAAATCGGCAAAAGCTGTTGCAATGACTTTAACTCCCCGGTCATGGCCGTCCTGCCCCATCTTGGACAAAAGAATTCTGGGTCTTCTGCCGGTCTTTTTCTCAAAGTCTGCAGTCCGTTTTCTTAAGGATTCGATAACGGCCGAATCCGCACTTTCTGCGGCATAAACGCCTGAAATACACTGGGTGGTGGCCACAAAACGTTTAAATACTTTTTCCATAGCATCACTGATCTCCCCAACGGTTGCTCTTGCCCGGACAGCGGGCAGGCAGACTTCCAGAAGGTTGGCACCTGTCTCACAGGCCTTGGTGATATCGGCCAGGGCTTTTTGAACCACATGATTGTCACGGGTTTGTTTTATCTGTTCCAGTCTTGCAATCTGTTCATTCCTGACTTCATCCGACACTTCCCGCACCGGGATGGGGGTTTCATCCTGGATCTTGTATTTGTTCACTCCCACGATGACGTCTTTGCCCTGGTCGATCCTGGCCTGGCGGCGGGCCGCCACTTCTTCGATGCGCATTTTGGGCATGCCCGACTCAATGGCCCTGGCCATGCCGCCCAGGCCTTCGATTTCCTTTAAGATGACCCTCACCTTGTCAATGATACTCTGGGTCAGGGTTTCAATATAATAGGACCCGCCCAGGGGGTCCACGACATCACAGATATGGGTTTCTTCCTGGACCAGGATCTGGGTGTTCCTGGAAATCCGGGCCGACAATTCCGTGGGCAGGCCCACGGCT
>MGTJ01000192.1 GCA_001799395.1 Desulfobacterales bacterium RIFOXYA12_FULL_46_15
AAAAAGAACCTGTGTATATTCCTGAATTAACATATATTGAAGATTCAGATTATGGTAATTCAGACTCCCAGATTCCGGTATTTGATGAATGGTATTGATTTTTTTGAATTGGCTTGAGGAATTACGGTGGACTATGCTCAAAATCAGATCAAATTTGAAGTTTTGTAAACTTTCCCGGTAAATATTAATATAGTTTCTCTTTTCTTTTCAAAAGCTTAATTTTTTTTTTGTCTTAAATCTGTTACCCTGATACAGGTACAACATGTTGTACCTGTATCAGGGTGGAGATAATATTTCGGATTATGGAGGTTTTTTATAGTTTGGTTAACAAAAAGCAAGTTCTTATCCCTTATCCCTTTACCCTCTATGGATGAGATTTTGGATTGGCCGAAAACAGCATTTCGCCAATGAACAAAACTCAAAAGCTATCATATGGTTTTGGATCAAAAAGCAATTGTATTATTATTCCAAGGGTATGTCTTGTGTTGGAGCAGATTTGTTGACAATTCAAATCACCATCATCATGCCATACAGATCGTAATCGGTTTAAATAATAATTTTCAGCTTTTTTGTGATGGTATTGGTCACTCCTATCAATCGGCGATTATCCCACCGAATGTTTCCCATCGACTTGTAAGTCCGGACCGGAATGTACTTCTTATCCTGATTGATCATGAAATGGAAATTGCCAAGCGACTGTCGGTCAAATACTGTAAAGACAAAAGTATCCATTCCCTTGATTCTCTTGTAACGAATCCCGGGTTGGCTGGCATCATGTCTCATATAGAATCCGCTTCCTGTCAAGATGGCCAACACATTTGGAATCAAATAATTGACATGCTCCTTGGACCGGATACACTCCCTCTTATTTCCATTGATCCAAGGATTGAAAAAGCCATTGACGTGATTACAAAACTATCCGTCAAAAAAATATCCACATCAGATATTGCCGATATTGTGCATTTATCTGAAAGCCGTTTGCTTCACTTATTCAAGGAGCATGTCGGCATACCCATTCGAAGATATCTGCTTTGGATGCGTCTCAATGAAGCCGTAAAAATAATTCTCAACAGCACCTCCCTAACAGATGCTGCACACGAAGCTGGTTTTTCCGATTCAGCACACTTAAGCCGAACATTTCGCAGCATGTTCGGCCTAACTATTTCGGAGATATTGAAAAACAACCGGCATGTTCAAGTTATTTCCTGTATGAATTGATTTCATTTCCATTGTTAGCAGGTTTATTCAAGCATTGATGAAGAATATTTGTTAAATACTAAAACAGACTGAGTGTATTTCAAATAATAGAGGAGTGTACAAATGAAGAAAAAGATATCTCCATTTTGGTGGCCCATTTTATTATTTTTTTCCCCTATTATATTACCGGTGCTGCTTCGAAAAAATCTGAAATTTCAAAAAAACCGGATTCGAGCGTCATCAATGAACAAAGAACGAATCGAATCAGCAAAACCTATCCCCTTACCAGAAGTAGATCACCTTGAATTGATGGTCCTTGTGGAAGAAAAAGCCGAGAATGGCTATCGGGTTGAACCGGGGATCTCCTATCTTTTACAAACAGATTCAGGTGCTATGCTTTATGATGTCGGTTTTGGCCCAGAACGGGGAACACTGGAGTACAATGCATCCAAAAAAGGAATAACATTTCAGAATATCGACGCATTGACCATCTCTCACCTGCACCCAGATCATATGGGTGGTTTACAGGCCTGCCGGAAAAAACAGGTGAGAATTCCCGATTCCATTGGAAACCCGGCCGGCAAACCATGCTATCTGCCTGCAATCGCAAAGGCTGAAAGATTTACACCTACAATTGTTACCGAACCGCGGGTTTTAACCGGTGGTATTGCTTCCATGGGACCTCTTGCCAGAAGCCTCTTCTTTTTTGGATATACAGAAGAACAAGCCTTACTGGTAAACATTAAAAACAAGGGTCTGGTCGTTATCACGGGCTGCGGCCATCCAACTCTTCCAGTGATTTTGGAAATGGCTGCCAGACTTTCATCAGAGCCGATTTATGCGATCATAGGAGGATTGCATTTTCCCATCACCCAGAGCAGGGGCGAAATCATGGGGATTCAGCCGCAAATGATTCTTGGCACCGGCCTGCAGCCGTGGAAAAGTTTGGGTGAGGAGGACGTGATTGAAACCATTGACACCATCAACCATGTAGCCCCCAGGTTCGTCTATCTTTCCGCACACGACAGCTGTGATCATGCTCTTCATATGTTTCAAGAAAAACTTACGGCAAAAACCGAAATACTGCTGGCAGGCGCGTCATATCGCCTGTGATTAGAACAGATTCTTCAAACTGAAATGATAGAAAAAAGCGGATTAATAAATCTTATCCTGAAAAATATGGAAAACAAAAATGGAAAACAAAATTTCTAAAGAGAACGAACCATGAAGAATGAAGCGATACACATCCAAAATGGCATTACAATAATTCCCGGCCAATTGTCCCGCAATCTTCTTTTTGAGCCAATGGTCAGCAATTGCTATATTATTGAAGACCGGGATGACGTGATCATTTTTGATCCTGCCTGTGGGGAAAAAACCGCACGGCTCACCAAAGCCCATATTCGCAAACGTCAACAGGAAGGGGCTCATTGGACAAGTGGAACTGTTATTGCGGGTCATTCCCATATGGATCACGCGAATAACTTTGAAGTAGCCGACAATATAGGGACAAAAAAAATCAGTGTGTATATGCATGAAACAGGATTTTTAAATAAACAAGCCATGAACATGCCCAACCGTTTTATTGCAAAAGAGCTTAATGCTGCAATGAAGCAATATAATGTTTTTCAATCCTTTTTTTTCCCATACAATCTGTTGTTATTACCCCTAAACATACTGAGCGGTTTTGCACCCTATCATGCTGTAAAATTGGCCAGTTATCTGACTTCCTTGCCCATGCCAAGGCCCCGAAACGGAAAGATTCAGCCTCATCCGTTGCGAGAAAAAGATCTGAAGGAGATTAAAATCAGTGATGATATTATATTAAAAGGCTGGGCTCTGAGAGATAATTTCATCCTGCCAACCCCAGGCCACAGTCCCTGCTCTGTATCTCTACTTTGTCCAAAACAGAAAGCAATTTTCACCAGCGATGCAGCCTGGCTCGGCAATCCTGTATTCCTTTCCGGATCTGTCAAGGATGGCATTGCCAGCCTAACGATAATAAAGGAATTGGCCCAAAAAAATATTGTCGAACTTCTGCTACCAGCCCATGGTGGAGCAATAAAGGGCAGAAAAATGATTGTAACCTATCTGGATTTTCATATTCAATTACTTGAATCCATTCGAGAAGAAGTGATAGCGTGTTTTCTTTCAAATAGTGAAAAGCTGATCCAGGCACTCGCCAGGGAGCTTGTTCGAAATTCACCCTTATTTCATTTTCTAAAGGGAAACAATTACCCGAATGGTGTTGTGTTCGTGAATAATTTGATCTGTGTCTGCCTGAAAGAGGCAGGTTTGCGGTAAATGTAAACAGGAGAATTTTATGCCTGAACAAAAAATTATTAAATCAACCTGTCGTATGTGTCACGGTGTTTGCCGGGTGAATGTACATATGGAAGGGAACCGAGTAGTAAAGATTACCGGTGATAAAGATAGCCCCACAAGTCGGGGATACTTATGTTCCAAAGGAGCCGCTTCCGTTGATTTGCTATATCATCCGGACCGGATTTTACATCCTCTGCGGCGCAAAGGCAGGCGGGGAGAAAACCAATGGGAAAGGATATCCTGGGAGGAGGCTCTGGATGAAATGGCGGAAAAACTGCAGGCTATTAAGAGAGAGAGCGGGCCGGAGTATTTTGCACTGACCCAGGGAACATCAAGACCATATAGTGACTTTGCAAGCCGATTCGCATACGCTTTTGGAACCCCTAACTACTCGGGGATCGCTCATGTCTGTTATCTGCCGCGTTTAATGGCAAACGCTTTTACCATGGGGACGCTCCAAATACCCGTTGCCGACATGTATGGTTTTGGCGGAGTTACGCCTTCTTGCATCATTTTCTGGGGAAGTAATATCACTGAGCTCGGAGCTGTTCACGGAATGTGCAGCAAGACAGTAGTGCAGGCTCTGAAAAAAGCACAAAAAATAATTGTGATTGACCCCCGCAGGACTGGAGTTGCGGCAAAAGCCGATTACTGGTTGCAGGTAAGGCCGGGGACTGACGGTGCCCTTGCGCTGGCCATGATTCACATTATCATTCGAGAAGGAATGATTGATCAAAATTTTGTAAAGAAGCATACCACAGGTTTTCAGGCATTGGCCGAGCACGTGAAACCGTTTACGCCTTCCTGGGCAGCTTCTGTTACAAATGTTTTCGAACAGGATATTGTTTCAGTGGCAAAAACATATGCTGCCTGTACTCCTGCCAGCATTCAATGGGGAAACGCAATTGATATGAGCTTGTGCAGTTTCCAGACAGCAAGGTCGCTGATGATCCTACGCGCCATTACCGGGAACATCGATATCCCAGGAGGAGATATTTTCTGGGTACCTCCGAAAAATGTCAAATTCAAATCACCCTATTTGAGTGCAGAAATGCCCGGTAATCTGCTGCTGCCACTGGAGAAATACAGGCGTTCCGTGGATGGGAAAAAGGCAAATACATCCCTCTCGTTGTTGGAAAAGCTATGCTTGAAAAATTTCGAAAAAATAAAAAATCGATACTATACAAAATTTGTCCAAATATCCGAAAAACAAGGAGCAGTTGCCAGAATGAAACTGCTTTACAAACTGAAGTCCCCGCACTACCCGCTTTTACCCATTGTGCACCCTCCTACATTTTGGCGTTCAATAGCAAATGGCGATCCATACCAGATTCGGGCTCTTTGGATCATGGGCTCCAATCCACTGGTGAATATGACCAATCCAATCATGGTATCAAAAGCGCTGGAAAAACTGGAATATACGGTGGTTTCGGATTTGTTTATGACACCAACCGCTCAATATGCAGATCTGTTTCTTCCGGCATCAACCTGGTTGGAACAGGATGATATCGCAAACCAGCTAAAACTCTGGTGTATTTTGGCAAGAAAAAAGGTTACTCAGGTAGGTGAAGGCAGAGATGATCGGGATGTTATGATCCAGCTTGCCAACCGCCTTGGTTTGACAAAAGCCTTCCCCTGGAAGGATTATAGAGCATTTTTGGATGATATGCTGGCAAATACAGGAATGGACTTTCAGCAGTTCAGCCAAGAAGGTTTTCTTGTTGGAAAGATGGAATATCGAAAGCATAAGAACAACGGCTTTTCAACTCCATCGGGAAAGGTGGAACTGTATTCCAAATCATTGAAAAAAATGGGTGTGTCGCCTTTACCAGTATATCGAGAACCGTCTGTCAGCATTCAATCAACGCCGGAGCTGGCTAAGGATTTTCCTTACACACTTATCGCTGCTTGGAAAATTCGTCATTTCTTCCACAGTGAAGGTCGGCAGCTTCCGTCGTTGAGAAAACGAAATCCAGATCCCTTGGTTGAAATTCATCCCAGAACTGCGGAAACGAATAATATCCACGAAGGAGACTGGGTTTGGCTGGAAACCCGGAATGGGCGAGCAAAGTTTCGCACAAAATACTTTGACGGTATAGACGAAAAGGTGCTTAACGCACAATTCGGGTGGTGGTTTCCAGAGGACAAAGCACCGGAATACAGCTGGAAAAAATCGAATATCAACGTGTTGTTCGGTGAAACAGAGTGTGATCCGGATATTGGATCAGAATCTTTACGAAGCACACTGTGCCGTGTTTATCGTGTGTGAAGATTCATGCCTCGTATCTGATACCCACCTGGAAAAACAATTTGGAACATAATCCACTTGCCTTCAGGATAATCTGCAGCATTGCTGTGATATCGTTCATTACATAATTTGTCATCACATTCATATCCACTGTTGACTATTTTGACTTTGTAATTTTAATCGACCCCGGTTTGTACACCTTTGGCTTGGGCACTCTTTCGCGTATGCGATTCTATTGCCGCCTGGCGCTTACGGTGTCGATGTTCAAGCTGTTGAATGATTTCATCCTTTGTTACATCACGACGTGGAAGAAAACAGGATAGTAATTCTTCAATGTCAGAGCAGGACAATAAT
>MGTJ01000193.1 GCA_001799395.1 Desulfobacterales bacterium RIFOXYA12_FULL_46_15
AAGCAAGAAGGAAAAAATCTCTGAAGATGGGGCTAACGCTGTGATATCCCGGCTGAGGGAAGCTGAAAAGGAAATTGAGCGCCTCCGGTCTTTTGAGAAACGGTCCAGATCCGTTCTGGATGCTTTGCCCAACTCCATTGTCATATATGATACAAAAGGGAAGGTGAAACACCTGAACCCGGCTTTTACAAACACTTTTGGCTGGACCCTGGATGAACTCAAAGGCAAAAAGATAGATTTTGTTCCTGATAACTGCATGCCCGAAACCCTGTCCGCCATCCAGCAGGTGTTCCATATAGGACAGACTGAATTTGAAACCCGGCGATATACAAAAAATAAAAAAATCCTGGATATGGAAATTAGTTGTGGTTCATATAAAAATGACAAGGGGGATTTTATCGGCACCTTTGTCATCCTGCGTGATATTACGCAGAAAAAGAAAAATGAAAAAAAAATCAATAAGCTGAATAAAAAACTTTTGAAACGGGCCAAAGAATTGGAAGCCTTGAACAGCAATCTCCAGGAAGCCGTGGATTATGCCATGGAAATGGGCCGGAAGGCGGAAGAGGCAAGCAGGGCCAAGAGCAGCTTTCTGGCCAATATGAGCCATGAGATCCGGACTCCCATGAACGGTGTCATCGGCATGACCAATATCCTTCTTGATGAACATAACAGCCCTGAAACCCGGGATGGCCTTGAGACCATCAAGCGCAGTGCAGAAACCCTTTTAACCATATTAAATGATATCCTTGATTTCTCCAAAATTGAGGCAGGGCACCTGGATATCGAAGCCATTGATTTCAACCTGAGAAATATGGTGGAGGAAACCCTTGTCTTTTTGTCCATGCGAAGTCATGAAAAAGGGATTGAACTCACCTATATGTTTGATGAGGAGGTTCCTTCCCTTCTGATCGGTGATCCCACACGGGTCCGGCAGATCCTGATGAACCTTGTGGGCAATGCCGTTAAATTCACGGATAAAGGCGGGGATATCAACATCCGTATCAGCCTTGTGGAAGAAAAGGAAAAGCAGGTTATCATTTCCTTTATGATAAAGGATACCGGCATCGGCATGGGCAAGGAGGATACGGAAAAACTTTTTCAGTCCTTTCACCAGGTCGATGCGTCAACCACCCGTAAATACGGCGGAACCGGTCTCGGTCTGGCCATCTCAAAACATTTATGCGGATTGATGGGCGGGGATATCCGGGTAGAAAGCCAGGCCGGCAAAGGATCTATTTTTACCTTTACCATATTGTTTGAAAAGCAGAAACAAGCCCTTGAAAAATTCAAATCCCCGCCCGAAGATCTTAAAGGGAAACGGGTTCTGATTGTGGATGACAATAAACTCAATCTTGAAATCCTGGAAGGGTTTCTTGTCCGGTGGGGTTTTTTTGTCGAAGCCACTACAGACAGCCCTCATGCTGTCCAGATGTGTAAGCTCATGGCAAAGACAAACCTGCCTTTTGATATGATTATCACCGATTACCAGATGCCAGCCATGGATGGGGCACAACTCGGCCGGATCATCCGTGCTAATCCGGACACCACCCATATCAAACTTATCATGCTGACATCCAGAGGCCTTCGCGGTGAAGCAAAAAAAATGAAAGAGATCGGGTTTGACGGATATCTTTCCAAACCCATCCGGAGGTCCCAGCTTTTTGATACCATTATCCTTGTGTTCAGCGGCGGGAAAAAAGAAAATGATGCACCCGAAGACATCATCACAAAATACAGGGCCAAGGATATCCGGACAAGCCAAATCAAAATCCTGGTGGCTGAAGACCACCCGGTGAACCAGAAAGTCATTGAGAGAATTTTAGAAAGGCTGGGATTTCAATATCATATTTCCGGTGATGGCTTAAAGGCATTGGAGGAACTTGAAAAAAATCATTATGATATCGTGCTCATGGATGTCCAGATGCCGGTCATGGACGGGTATGAATGTGCTTCCCGTATCCGGTCGGAAAAATCAAAGGTGCTGAACCGGGATATCCCGATTATCGCCCTGACCGCCCATGCCATGAAAGGCGACATGGAAAAATGCCTTGACTCAGGAATGAATGATTATACGACCAAGCCTGTCAACAGCAATACACTGATCCGGAAAATCACAGGGCTGCTCAAAATAAAAGAGCCTGAAAAAAAATCAATTGATAAAGATGAATTGAAAGCATATTAATTTCTGTGTGTCTGATTCACCATAAGGATATGCAGGTGCCATGAATATCATTTCAACCATTGTCCCGGTCTTTGTCATCATTTTTCTCGGCCTCTATGCAAAACACAGGGGCTTTTTCACTCAGGATTTTCTAAACCAGGCCAACCGCCTTGTCTATTATATTGCCATTCCGGCCATGATCTTCAGTGCTGTTTCAAAGGCCAGCCTTAAAACCGAAGTTCATGTTTCAGTGATCCTCATCACCCTTTTCGTTTTAATGACGGTTGCTGCCGCGGCATTTGGCCTTACAAAGGCTCTTCGCATGCCCCGGCAATCAAAGGGATCATTTATCCAGAGTTCGTTTCATGGGAATCTAGGATATATTGCCTTTGCAGTTGCCTTTTATTATCTTGGAAACAAGGGGTTTGTCAAAGCAGCCATCATTGCCGGGTTTGTAATGATTTTTCAGAATATCCTGGCTGTTTTCGTGCTTCAATATCACAGCAGGAAAAATGAAGAAAGCCCGGCCATAAGCAATACCTTGAAAAAAACCATGGCCAACCCCGTGATACTGTCAGCCCTGGCCGGCATCATTTTTTCCTTTTTCAATATTCCCTTGCCCATCATCATTGACCGGTCCCTGGATATTTTAAAAGGAATGGGGCTGCCCATGGCCCTTTTGATCATCGGTGCCTCATTGTCTTTTCAAAGATTAAAGGCAGGATTCATGAATGTCCTTATCTCAACCTTTATAAAACTGATCCTTGCTCCAGCCATGGGCTTGTTGTTGTTCAGACTGCTTTTGATCGATCCTGACCATTATCTTCCGGCAATGATTGTCCTTGCCTCCCCCACCGCCACCCTGACCTATATCATGGCAAAAGAGATCGGTGGTGACCCTGATTTTGCCGTGGCTGCCATCTCCATCTGCACGCTGGTTTCCAGCATCACTTATGGGATGTGGTTAAGTATCGGGTAAAGAGATCGTTTTTCAAATTTTTCTCTTGAATACTGTATATAATTGCAGTATATCGTTCGTATGGGAACTCTAACAGCAACTCAAATTAGTATTTTTTCCTATATTATTAGCTATTTGAATAAAGAAGGAAGACCTCCTACATTAGATGAAATTGCTATACATTTTCAATATAAGAGTATTAATACTGTTCGGAGCCATCTTCGTTTAATTGGAAAAAAAGGGTATATCAAAGTCCATCCAGGCAAATCGCGTGGAATTCAGATCATTAAATCGTTAAACGGTATGATAGCGAACGAGCCCACATCTCATCATCAGATTCCGATTATTGGAAAGATTGCAGCCGGAAAGCCCATATTTGCCTTTCAGGAAGCAGAAGACCATTTGACGATCCCAACCGGATTTCTGGATTCAGGTGAATATTTTGCTTTGCATGTCTCAGGCGACAGCATGAAAGATATCGGTATCCATACCGGTGATCTTGCAATCATCCGGCAGCAGGACATCGTTGACAATGGCGAGATAGCTGCTGTGATCCTTGAAAATGAGGCTACTTTAAAAAGGTTTTTTAAGCTTACGGATCGGGTTGAATTGCAAAGTGAAAACCCGGATTTTCCCAATATTGTAATACCGGCATCAGAAAATTTACAGATAAGAATAGTCGGTAAACTGGCAGGACTGCTCACAAGAAAGATGGATGCATGAATACATTGGTATCAGACGACACTTTCGGGCTCAAATCCATACCTGAAAAGGAATATTTCAGATCAATAGAAGAGGTGGATCACCATGCCGTTGACGGACAAGCCCACTATATGCGGAAAGCCTTTCAATCAATGGAGCTTGACGGCATTTTCTGCATAGATGGAAAACCAACCGTATATTTAAAAAATTTTTCTTCTTCCCTTAACCGTTCTCAGATAAATGAATTGCATAAAAAATTCTGGAATCAATCCATTGGGACGATCCTTATTCTTCAAGACCCACACCGACTCTATATCTTTTCAGGCATGGTCAGGCCGGATACGGATAATAACCAACCCATTGAAGACCATGAAGCCTTTATTCAGAGGCTTGATAGAATTGCTGATACGCTTGAACACCATCAGTTGTTGGAGCGGATTTCATCAGGCGAATACTATCGTTTTTACTCTGACAAATTTAACCCGAAAGGGACTGTTGATCACTATTTAATCCACCAATTAAAGGATTTGAGTGATCAATTAGCCCATAAAAACACGATTGAGGTTAGAAGAAAGATCAATTCGTTTGTGGGGCGTCTTGTTTTTACATGTTATCTAATAGACCGGAAAATCATTTTCCTGAATGATTATCCTGTCCTTTCACAGCAAAAAATAGGATCTTTGCCGGCTCTTTTCGAACTTAATTCAATCTCAGACATCCGGCAATGTTTGAATGCGCTTTTTACGTCACTAAAAAACGATTTCAATGGAAGTATGTTTGAAGAGGATTTTGAGGCTGAGCTCTCCATGCTGACAGAAAATGACATTATTTTTCTGAAACAATTTTTTAAGGGGCAGAAAATAGGTTCAAGTCAAATGGTATTGGGGTTTTGGGCCTATGATTTTTCCGTCATACCGGTTGAAACTATCAGCGCGATCTATGAAGCTCTCCTTGGAGTTGAGGACCCGGATGATAAAAAATCCAAAGGCGCTTTTTATACCCCTCGTTATCTGGCTGAAATGGTAGTTGACGAGGCAGTGCTCGGCTTACCGACATTACTGGATAAAACATTTTTAGACCCTTCATGCGGATCCGGTATTTTCCTTGTGACAGTATTTAATCGAATGGCTGATGAATGTCACAAAAGAAATAAAATGCCTGATGAGGCCTCCAAAATAAGGGAACTTACAAAATTAGTAAAGGAAAATCTTTGCGGCATTGATGTGAATCCGACCGCCTGCCGCATCACCTGTTTCAGCCTTTACATTGCCTTTATGGATCAGTTTGAACCCCGTTATTTACACAGGCTTCAAAATAAAAACGGGAAACTATTACCAAAACTTCTCGCTTATGAAGATCAGCATTGGCAGAATATTGAAAATCCCAGCATTTTTCAGGGAAATTTCTTTCAGCAGGATCTTCCTGTTTTAAACAATTTTGATGTAATTATCGGCAATCCTCCATGGCCCGGAAGAAAATCGAAACCCGATGAAGTTCTCCTCCAGTGGCTGGAGGATGAACAGCACAACCCATTGCTGTTGGATCCGGAGCTTTCCAAACAAAAAACATATCGGAAAAGTGTTTTTTTCCCTTCAAATCAATTGGCCCACGCCTTTATGTGGAAAGTGCGCCTTCATCTTGGAAAATCAGGTAACTGCTGCATGCTTCTTCCGTCAGAAGTCCTGCTCAATCAAACAGATATTTTTCAAAAAGAATGGTTTAAAAGAAACAGTATAGATAAGATTATCCATTTGGCGGATTATAGGCGCTTATTGTTTGAACATGCAATTCGACCCTGCTTTATTGCGAGTTTTAATTCAGAGAAGCCTGATATAGACTCCCATGAAATTGAATATATAGTTCCCAAATACCTGGGCCAGGACCCTGTGGCCGGCAAAATCCCGGTTAGCCCTGATGATTGTGTACCCATCCGGTTAAAGGATGTGATTAGAGCAGCAGAAGCCGGGTCAGCGTCTGTTTTATGGAAAAGCCGGTATTCCGGATCTCCCCGCGATTGGAAGCTGATTCATTATTTGCAAAGCTTACCGGCTTTAAAAAGCCAACTCGCAGGTCCTTCAGAATCAAATAAACTATGGAAAGCCGGCAAGGGATTTAAACCTTGGTATCAGGCTGGTTATGATCTTGCGCCTGATACCTATGGTGATCCAAAGCCGATACCGGGCAACCTGGGCGACCCTTTTATCGAAGCAAAAAATCAAAAAGCAAAATTTGTTGCATTATCGACCGACTGTATAACGCTTAAGAAAAAGCTGGAAACCACACGATATAAAGATAGGAATTTGCCTGATTCAGAACGGCACGGATCTCTAAAAGGATTTTGCAGAAGTCCGGAGCAATGTATTTTTACCCCTCCACTGGTCCTGATTAACAAAGGGTTTAATCGTGTTTTATTTTCTGACTTTTTTGTGTTTTATCAAGACTCGGTGACAGGAA
>MGTJ01000194.1:0-5687 GCA_001799395.1 Desulfobacterales bacterium RIFOXYA12_FULL_46_15
CAAGGCAAAAATTAAGGCCTAAAAAAACCGGAGGGAAATACTTTGAGATTTCTGACAAAATTTTGAAAATTTCCAAAAAAGGGAGAATTTTGGGTATAGCCCGCCATAATCCCTCAATCCAATTTCACGCGCAGACCAATTCAAGGATATAATTTGAAACCTTATGAAACGAAACAAACTTGAGAATGAGTTAGAAAAGTTGGGTTGGTGGTTGCTTAGACATGGTGGAAATCATGATATTTGGACCAATGGGGACAGCAGGAACCAATCCCTCGACATAACAAAATCAATGAAAAGCTTGCTCGTTCAATAATACGTAAAGCAAGGAGAGGAGGCAAACCATGAGGTTTTCAGGTAAAATATATAAAGATGGTAAATGCTGGTTGGCAGAAATTTTGATCCTCGATTTAATGACCCAGGGTAGCACAAAGAAAGAAGCATATGAAATGGTTGCTGATATGCTCGAATCTTTGGTTAATTAAAGATGGATTTAAAGTAAGCGGTTAGGGAACCGCATCTTTTAATTGTCAGCCGGGCGTGAGAGACTGAGCCAATTTTAAAATTAAAGGAGGCTTAGAAAATGTCAGGGAGATCCAAAGAAAAGGATAGGGAACGCTCCTGGTTCTGGAAAAATCATTTAGATCAGTGGTCCAGGTCAGGGATCACTCAGAATGCATACTGCAAGGCAAATGATCTAAAATCCAATCGGATGACATACTGGAAAAATATATTTAAGAGACGATCAGCAAAGCTTAGGCAGGATCATTCACTCCTCAAAGCTTCCACAGGGTCCACTCGTGAAGCACGCCAGGCAGGCACCGCTCCGGACAGGAGCCCGATCAAAACCGCCAGAAGTTCGGCATAAAAAACATTTGAGGTTCAGGCCCAGCCCGTGGACGATAACCGGTACAATCTCATTATCGCCCCGGAAGGCGGGGATATTGAACTGGCCCTGGTGGGCCATCTCGATATGGTCACGGCCTATGATCTTGAACACTTTGCTGCCGTCGAGAAGGGGGATGATATCCTGGGGCTTGGCGCAGCAGAGATCCATCTTGATTTTATGAAACGGTTTTTTTAGCAATTCATGATGTTTTATCATCCTCGGTAGGATATATGGTATACAAAAGACTTGAAAACAACTCACAGGAGGACAATATGAAAAAACAGATCGGCAAAACCAATGCGCTTTACCCTTCACTGACGACCATTCTCGGCACCACCATCAACGGCAGACCCAATTTTATCACCATTGCCCATGTGGGCATCATGAACCACGGCGATCCCCAGTATTTGTCCTTTGGGGTATCCAAATCCCATTTTTCAAACCAGGGGATAATTGAAAACAAGGTCTTCAGCGTCAATATCCCTTCCAGAGATCTTGTGGTCGAAACCGATTATTTCGGCATCATGACCGGGAAGAGTACTGATAAATCCTCGGTTCTGGAAACATTCTGCACAGAAGGATATGAGGCCGCCCCCATGCTGAAGCGCTGCCCTGTCAGCATGATCTGCAAACTGGCAAGAACCATTGATTTTGAAACCCATGATGTTTTTATCGGGGAAATTGTGGCCACCTGCGCCGATGAAGAAGTCCTTGCCAATAACAAGATCGACATATCCAAGGTCAACCCCCTTTTATTTGATATGAGTTCCATTCAATACTGGTCCCTGGGAGAACCTGTTGCAGGCGCATGGAATGCCGGAAAGGTGCTGAAGAAAAAATAAAAATGATTGGCCAAATATATTAAAAAAAGATGATGTATTTTTAATGGTGCTTTTAAAAGATCTTTTCCCTTGCATCCGTTTATGATGTGATTTATAGTTAAGTTGTTTAAAAGATTCTTTAATTGGTCTTTTCATAAAATCATGAGGTTGTTTATATGTCTATTACTCATCCAATCCTGGCCGATGTCAGCGCCGGGATATCAGAGCTTAAAAAAAATCCAATGGCTGTTGTACGGCAGGGCGATGGCGCCCCTGTTGCAATTTTAAATCGCAATGAACCTGTCTTTTATGCAATTCCTGCAAAGGCCTTCGAATTATTGATGGACAAGCTTGAAGACATGGAACTTGCCTCAATTGTTGAGGTTCGAAAGGATCAGCCCGAAATTGAGGTAAATATTGATGACTATTTATAGGCTGGTCTTCAAGGAAGAGGCAAAAAAAGAATGGGAGAACCTGGATTCAACCGTTCGGTCCATTTTTGCTAAAAAGTTAAAAGAAAGAATTCAGCAGCCACGCATTGAAAGCTCACGGCTTAGCGGAATGAAAGATTGTTATAAAATAAAACTCAGCAGGGTAGGATACCGTTTGGTATATCAGGTTCGCGACAAAGAGCTGATTGTATCGGTTGTTGCAGTAGGTAAACGGGAAAAGAATCTGGTTTACAAAATAGCCGGCAAAAGAATTTAAACTTTTTCGTCAAAACAACGAAGAAAAAATAAAATGGATGACCCGACAAATTCAAAAGAGCCCGATGAGGCAAGGATGGGCAAAAAAGCGACCGCCCTTATTGGGTTCTCATCCTTTCTTTTCAAGGACTTCCTAACCCTGCCCGGATTTTTTCCTGGTCCTTGTTTTGGTAAGCGGCGGTTTGCTGCTGATCACTGAAAGCATCCGGCATCGGCAGTTTTTTAGTCTTGGTCTGACAGCACAGGGGCCTTTATTTGTATTTTCCTGCGATCAACTAATATACATAAACGTTCAACAGAGCCACGTCGTTTTATCAATAAAAAACACTCCAACAAATTCTTTCTGAATTAATTATCTTTTCACCAAGTATAATTCTTGAAATAACTTTACAGGGTTCAGAGATGTTGATAAGGAATCTTATTTGAATTTTATTAATGGTCGGTATGCCACAATTTTTTAAGGATATGCGGTTAATTATCAACATTCAGAGTGATATGCGGACAACCGGTTAACTACTTGCATACAAAAACTTAAATGAGTCGGGAAAATGGATAAAATCGAGCCATTTAATGCACAAATTTTAGAAGCAGCTTGTAAAGTTTTAGCCGATACTGAACGCGGGCTAACAGGTTTAGAGCTTGCCTATATCATTCAAGATTGTAAAATTGTTGACGTTGACCCATCTAATACTAAATGGAAAAGATTATTTAACTCTCTTGCTGAAGCACAAAACAAATATCAAGTTGGAAATCACTTGATTATGTTCATTAATAGGGCATTAAACCCAGTAAGTTACGCAAGAAAAAAAGAAGCTTTTGAATGGCGGAGATCTGAATTAAACGTTGTATTATCTTTTTCTGGATATCAAGTGCGTGAAGATGGGCAAGTTATAAGAACGCAAAAAGAAACAACTTTAAGAGGTGCAAGGGAAAGAGCGGGGGCGTTACGTATAAAGTTAGAAGATAGAAATGCTCATCAAGAAGTTTTTAATTATTGCCGCGCTGAATTATTAGATCAAAATTATTTTCACGCGATTCTCGAAGCAATAAAAGGTGTTGCGCAAAGAATCCGTAACATGTCTGGTCTCTCAACAGACGGCGCAGAATTGGTCAATTCAAGTTTTTCAGTGAAAAATCCAATACTAAAAATTAATTCTTTGCAGACCGAAACTGAAATTAGTGAACAAAAAGGTTTTAGCAATATTCTTGTGGGCCTGTTTGGTTCCGTGAGAAATCCAGTCGCTCATGCACCAAAAACCTCATGGCCATTGAGTGAACAAGACGCTTTAGATATTTTTTCAATGATTTCCTTCATTCATAGAAAACTGGATACCACAACAAAAATAGGTGGTTCAATATGACAAGGAAAATAACAGAAATTACACGGCGGGATATCTTAGATTCTATTCTTCTTGAAAAAATTAATCTATATGGTCGTCTCGAAGAGACAGCGTTCCTTTCAAGAATCTGGGATTTAGATTCAATGCCTTCATATGACGGACGATTCGATAACGTAACTGGAGATATATGGCAACACACTGTTAATAACTATGACTGGGACGACAATTGGGTATTTGAGGATGAAAGATTCAATCTTATGAGAGGGGATGATGAAACCTTTTTACGATTTCTTTGTGAAACGATTCACCCGGTTGTTGTAAGATCTGATACAACTGAGTGCGACAGGCTTTGTCAACTATACAATAACTGTTTAAAAAATGATGGTTATGAAATAATCGAAAAAGCCAGAATTTCAGGAAAAGCTATATTTGTTGGGCGTTTTATAGGGACATCAGTCTCACCTGGAATAAATTCTGCTAAGGAATTATTTTCTGGAACTGATGTGGGATATATCTCGCAACAGATCACTCGAATGGAAACCGCAGTCAATCAAGACCATGAATTGGCTATTGGGACAGCCAAAGAATTGATTGAAACTTGTTGTAAAAGTATTTTGCACGAGTGCAATGTTGCATATTCTGGCAGAGAGGATTTACCGCAATTAGTTAAAAAAACTGTAAAACAATTGGCGTTAACACCAGAAAACATACCAAATAAAGCAAAGGCCAGTGACACTATCAAACGGCTACTCAGCAATTTAGCCACTATTACTCAAGGTATCACTGAGCTAAGAAACAGTTATGGTACAGGACATGGAAAATTAAACGGAAATAAAGGATTGCAACCAAGACATGCGAAGCTGGCAGTTGGAGCTGCATCGACTCTTTCTGTTTTTCTTGCTGAAACCCATAAAGTTAGAAGTGATGTAAAGGACTTATGATTCTGCATCTCTTGAAAAATATTATATTTAAATGGATTGCAAGGCAATAATGGAACCAATAAAGGTAATAGAAATAGACAATAAAAGATTTCAAGCCTTAGCTGGGCAAACACGCGCAGCAGACTCGCATTTCATTTCTGATGAAATCTCATGGTATTCAAATGAAGATGAATCTATATTGGGTGTTATTTTAATTGATAAAATTGATAATGATTTTGTTTCTATTTTATTGGGTAGAGATGAAAATAATTATTTTAGAGCATTTGATTTGGAAACATCAATTGAAACGAAAGAGAAAGCTAAAAATTGGCTTTTCGGTGCTATAAAATGGCATACATCCAAAGGTGAAAAGGTATTTCCACAAGGAGTTCCGCATAAAGGAGTTGATTTATTCAAACCTGTCATTCCAGTGAAAAAACAACATGCATATTTTATAGCCCTAACTCAAAGGAAACATTTCCATTCTGCCAGGTCCATTATAAATGCTTTGATGCCATATTATGAAGATATTGATGGAAACTTTGTTGAACAATTCCAATCAACTGGCTTTGATTCAAGGCTATGGGAATTGTATCTTAATGCTTATTTTAGAGAGGATAATTTAAATGTTATCCGTGAACATTATGCTCCTGATTTCATCGTCCAAAAATATGGTTTAGAAGTGGCGATAGAGGCGGTTATCGTAGGCAGAAAAGGTGATTTACCTACGCTTATATCTGATACCAATGATAAAAGTCTCTTTCCTAAAGAATATACACCAGAACAAATTATTTCTTTGCTCGAAAATGAAATGCCGATTAGATTTGGAAGCCCTTTATTTTCAAAGCTAAAGAAAAAATATTGGAAATTACCACATGTAAAAGGAAAGCCTATAATCTTTGCCATTGCAGACTTTCATGAAGATGGTTCTATGATTTGGAGTTCAACAGCATTGATTAATTATCTTTATGGATATAAGCACTATGCTCTTTTTGACCAGAATGGGAATTTAA
>MGTJ01000194.1:5723-6172 GCA_001799395.1 Desulfobacterales bacterium RIFOXYA12_FULL_46_15
GTAAAAAAGAAATTCCTTCAGGCTATTTTTTTCAAGATGATGCTGAAAATATAAGCGCGGTTTTATTTTCAGCATCTGGGACAATCTCTAAATTCAATAGAATCGGTAGGCAGGCCGGCTTTAAAGATGGGAAAACTATGATGATAAGGATTGGTACTTTTCACAATCATGATCCAAATGCAACGGTGCCCATACCCTTTAAATATACAGTTGATGAGAACTCAAACGAAACTTGGGCAGAAGGAATCTCTATGTTCCATAATCCCAATGCCCTCCATCCAGTGCCAGAAGATATATTTCCTTCAATTGCTCACCATCACTTTAGCGATGGCCAAATTATAAGTAACATACCGGAATTTCATCCATATGGCTCACACACTCTAAATATTGTCGCTGTTTAAAAATGAGGATGTCTTTGCTTGAACCTGATTTAGATGAAAATATCAACA
>MGTJ01000195.1:0-1652 GCA_001799395.1 Desulfobacterales bacterium RIFOXYA12_FULL_46_15
TGAAAGAAAACATTCATCCGGCAGTAAAAGATTTAAAAAGCGACATGGAAAACGGAAAATTATCCAGAAGGGAATTTATCCGCATGTCCACCTTATTAGGTGTTTCCGCATTCGCAGCGACCCAGATGGCCGGATTGTCATGGGCCGTCAAAGCCTTTGCAGCCAAGAAAGGCGGTTCGATCAAGATTGCCGCACCGGTCCACAAGGTGACACATCCGGCTCAATTTTCATGGATTTCACCGACCAACCAGCTCCGTCAGGTGGTTGAATATCTGACCTATACGGATGAAAACAATGTCACCCATCCATACCTGCTGGAAAACTGGCAGGCCGCCGATGATTTGAAAACCTGGACCCTTAATCTCAGAAAGGGGATCAGTTTTAATAATGGGGATGATTTTACGGCCGATGATGTGATTTTTACGTTTAAACAATGGCTGAACAAGGATGTGGGATCTTCAATGATGGGCATGATCGGCGGATATCTGGGTGAAAACGATATTGAAAAGGTATCGGCCCACCAGATCAAACTCCATCTGAAAGCTGCGGAAATCGGAGTGCCGGAACATCTTTTCCACTACCCGGCCATGGTCCTGAACCACAAGACCTTTGAAGGCGACCTGATCAAGGCTCCCCACGGCACCGGTCCCTATACACTGGAAGCGTATGTGGAAGGCGAACGGTGTGTATTGAAAAAAAGGAACGGATACTGGAAAAAGGATTCTGCCGGAAATGTCCTGCCTTACCTGGATAAAATAGAATTCCTGGACATGGGCACTGAAATGCCGGCCATGGTTGCGGCCATCAAATCCGGTGAGGTGGACCTGATCGATTTTTCAGATATCGGAGGAGCAGAGGCTTTTCTGGCATTGAAAAATGATAAGACCGTCAATATCTATCCTGTCGCCACCAACCAGACCCGTGTTCTCCGCATGCGGGCAGACATGAAACCCTGGTCCGACAACCGGGTTCGCCAGGCCTTGAAGCTCTGCCAGAACAGAGAGAAAATCCTGGGTCTGGCCTATTTTGGCGAAGGGCTTTTGGGTCAGGACATGCATGTCAGCCCCAAACATCCGGAATATTGCCCCATTGATACTCCGAAATATGACCCGGAGCGTGCAAAAAAACTCTTGGTCGAAGCCGGTTATCCCGCTGGTCTTGATGTGAATCTGGCCGTTGGCAGCGGATGGCAGGAAATTGTCCGCTATGCGGAAATTTTAAAAGAAGATGCTTTGCCTGCAGGATTCAGGATCAATATCCAGACCATGCCCAACAGCCAGTACTGGGAAAAATGGACTGAGGTTGACCTGGGGATCACGACCTGGGCCCACCGTCCCCTGGGAACCATGGTCATGAATCTGGCCTATACGGCTGATGCAGAGGGTAAGCCGGTGGCCTGGAATGAAACCCGCTGGACGGATAAAGAATTTTCAAAGCTTTTGACCGAGGCTAACGGCACCCTGGATGTTGAGAAACGGCGCAAGATTTTCTGTCAACTGGAAAAAATCCAGCAGGAAAGAGGCTCTATTGGCAATGCATTCTGGATCAATGTCTGGACCATTGCCACCAAACGCGTTCAGAATATTAAATCCCATCCGAGCCTTTATCTGAAACTGGAGGATGTCTGGGTGGATGCATAATCTTAAAAAACC
>MGTJ01000195.1:1734-2416 GCA_001799395.1 Desulfobacterales bacterium RIFOXYA12_FULL_46_15
GAAAAATTTGTACATCCCCTCCCCAGGGATCTGTTTCAACAGACCCCTGGGGTTGATCCGGATAAAATAAACCGGCTTTTTTTACGGCGGGTTTTTATTGAAAATCAAAACAAAGACATAGAACCTGCAAGATTTCATGCCCGCTATGATATCTGGGCGCTTTTCGAAGGGTTCAAAGATATTCCGGATAAGATCCGGGACGCTTTAAACAGATGGGAGCTGGATCATTATATCCTGACCCATGAAAAAGCGGTTGACCGGATCAGACAAACCGGCAGCCCTGATCCGTTTACCCCCCGTTATCTGCTTTTAGATGAGACCTTTGACGTTCTGGATGAAGCAGAACGGATATATCTGTGGCCCTGTAACTGCCGTTCCATGATCAATGCCTGCAAAAAACCCGTTTATACCTGCCTGAGGTTTGATAACGGCCAGGGCCAGGGGTTTGAAATCAGTAAGGAAAAAGCAAAAGAGATTGTTCTTTTTTCGAATAAAAAAGGACTGATGCAGTCGGGGGAGCTCTGGCAGGACAGCCGGGGCAGGTTAAAAGGTGCTGTCTGCAATTGCTGCCCGGATTGTTGTTTTCCCCATCTCTTAGCCCGTGAAATAAAGGCTGAAAAACTTTGGCCCCAAAGCCGCTATATTGCGGACTGGAAAGAAGAAAAATGCAGTTATTGCGGAT
>MGTJ01000195.1:2472-6063 GCA_001799395.1 Desulfobacterales bacterium RIFOXYA12_FULL_46_15
AAAAAGGATCGGATAAGGTTTAGCGGTACGCTCTGCAGGGGATGCGGCCTGTGCGCAGTAACCTGTCCTGCAGAGGCTGTCCGCATGAAGAAAATAAAAGAAATATGATTGATAAAAACAGGACAATTTTATGCTGGTCTTTATACTGAGACGATTTATCCTATTGTTTTTAACCATGGTCGTTGTTTCCATTGCCGTATTTATCATTGCTGAATCCTCTCCCGGCAATATTGCAAAGAATGTGCTGGGTGCCTTTATCACACCGGAACAGGAAGCCTCCTTCATCAGCCAGAACGGTCTGGATAAGCCCATGGCAATCCGGTATCTCTACTGGGTTATCGGAAATGACCGGGTTGCCGGAAAAAAAATCGGCATGGCCCTTAAAAAGATCGTTACCCGTGAAGGATTCGAAGAGTGGTGGGCAGTTAAGGAAGACAACAGCCTTGTGCGCTGGAAAGTGGAGGGAAATGATCTGGTGGCGGTCAATCTTCGGCCGGACGGGACCATGACGGAATACATGGACAATGATCGCTGGCAGACCATTGAAAAAGAAAAACAGGTATTCTGGGGGGTTGACCGGCAGAACCATGCTGTCCTATGGGTTAAGGGAGATACTGAAAAAGCCTGGATTTTTATTACTGGCAAGGGCTTGATGGAGTCAACCGGCGGGGCCAAGGAATACATTCCTTTGAAAAAAGGATTTGTCCGGGGGGACCCGGGGATTTCCTTTCGAACCGGACGGCCGGTCAGTAAAAGCCTTTTTATCCGTTTGAGAAATTCTGCTGTGCTGGCTGCATCCGCCTTTGTCATTGTCATGCCCCTGGCATTGCTTCTGGGAATTGTGGCAGGATTGAAAGAAGGTTCTTTTAAGGACCGTTTCCTGTCCATCGGCGGCATGATGTTTTCCGTGGTGCCTGAATTTGCCACCGGTATTTTTCTGACCCTGATATTCTCGGTCTGGCTGGGCTGGCTTCCGGGTGCGGCAGTACTGGGGGATGCCGCACCCTGGGAAAAACCCGTCATGCTGATTCTGCCGGTTCTGACCCTCACCCTTATCGAACTGGGATATGTGCTTAGAATTACCCGTTCATCCATGGTGGAGGTGATGAAAGCACCCTATATCAGAACGGCTTTTTTAAAAGGCCTGCCCCACCGGCAGGTGGTGATCAGGCATGCCATACGCAATGCCCTGATTGCCCCCATAACCGTGATCATGCTTCATGTCAACTGGCTGCTGGGGGGTATTGTCATTGTCGAAGTGGTATTCGGGTATCCGGGGCTGGGGGCTTACCTGCTGGAATCCGCCCTGTACAAAGATTTCAATGCCCTGGAAGCCGGAGCCATGATCATGGTAACCGCTGCCGTGGGGACCCAGCTCATTGCAGATATTATTTATACATTTTTAAATCCGAGGATACGGTATGCCTGATAAATCCAAAGCAAAAAGCCTTAAGACAAAACCAGGGTCAGGCCGCTTAAGGCAGACAGCAGCCCTTCTGTTCAGTTCAAAAACTGCAATGACGGGTTTTGTGATTGTCATGTTCTGGGTGACGGCGGCTGCTTTTGCGCCATATCTGACACAATATACGCCCTATGAACAGGATTGGAAAGCACCCAACCAGGGACCGTCGGCAGACCATATCCTGGGGACGGATGAACTGGGAAGAGACCTGTGGGCCCGGCTGATTTACGGCGCCAGGGTTGTGCTGGTGGTACTGCCGGTGACGGAAAAAATCATCCTTCCCGGCGGAACAGCCGTCTGGGGAGTTCTGGTGGCTCTGATCGCCGGTTCGGCTTTGGGTCTCATCAGCGGATACAAAGGCGGCTGGATTGATGAAATTGTCATGCGGTCCCTGGACGCCATGATGGCCATCCCGGTGATTCTGCTGTATCTCATCATTGTTTCAGCCATTGGCGCCTCTGCCATTAATGTCGTCATCGCCATTGCCATTGTCGGTGTTCCCGGTATTGCAAGGCTGGTCCGGAGTCTGACCCTGGACATCAAAACCCGGGAATATATCCGGTCTGCCGAGACCCGGGGGGAAAGCGACTGGTTTATCATGTTTGTTGAAATCCTGCCCAACACCCGGGGGCCTATTATCATTGATGCCATGCTCAGGGTGGGGTATGCCATATTTGCCATGGGAACCCTGGGTTTTTTAGGGTTGGGCATGCCGCCGCCGTCTCCGGACTGGGGAAGCATGGTTGCCAAGGGAAGGGCCTTTATTTTAATGGGCAGTCCCTGGGCCGCATTATGGCCTTCCATTGCCATTGCATCGCTGGTGGTAGGCTTAAATCTTCTGGCCGATGGGATCAGGGAAGAATCCATGCGATATCAATAAGTCCTGGAGCCGGTTTTTTTAACCTTAGATGCTGCAAAAAGAAAGAAAGCCTATGAAAGAACCTGAGAAGACGGAAATACCTGTATTGGAGGTCAGGGACCTTGCCATCTCCTACCAGACCCGGAAAAGAGAGGTTCCGGCGGTAAGAGGGGTAAATTTTAATGTTCACCAGGGTGAAACCATTGGGGTTGTCGGCGAATCCGGGTGTGGGAAAAGTACCATTGCCTATGGCATCCTTGATTTTCTGGGTGCAAACGGCAGGATTACCGGCGGCAGCATTAAATTCATGGGCAAAGAAATGGTGGGCACTCCCAGGGCGGAATTGCGAAAAATTCGCGGGAACAGGATTTCCATGGTTTACCAGGACCCCATGCAGGCATTGAACCCGTCTCTGACCATCGGGACCCAGTTGACCGAAGTGCTGACCGCTCATCGGAACATGCACACAGATGAGGCCCGGGACAGGTGCGTCGCCATGCTGGAGCGGGTCTATATGCCGGACCCCGGTGATGTCATGACCCGGTATCCCCATATGATATCCGGCGGCCAGCAGCAGCGGGTCATCATTGCCATGGCGCTTTTAAACCATCCATCGCTTCTGATCATGGACGAACCCACTACTGCCCTGGATGTAACGGTTGAGGCAGCAGTTCTTGAACTCATGGAAGACCTGAAAAAAGATTTTAACACCGGTATTATTTTTATTACCCATAACCTGGGCGTGGTGGCCAGGGTCAGCAACCGTCTCTGTGTCATGTATGCCGGAGAAATGGTGGAAGAAAGCAGCATCAATGAAATATTTGAAAATCCGGCCCACCCCTATACCCGGGGTCTTTTATGCTGTGTCCCCCGGCTTGGGGATGATTTATCCAACAACCGGCTCTGGTCCATCCGGGGGCAGGTGCCCCCTCCTTCTGAACGGTCTGTTGATGCCTGCATCTTTGCACCCCGGTGTGATTGGCGGATTACGGGAAAGGGGTTTGCCGACAAGCGGATGAAAGAGAAATGCACCACAGAGCATCCTGAACTGGTCGGCATCACCGATGATCACAGGTCCCGGTGTTTTCTGGGAAAAGAGACCCTGAAGCTGCCCTGGAATGAATATGCCAAAGGGAAAAGAAAGAACCTGATCCATATACCGGAAGATGATACGGATTTGGCATCCATGGAAATCCTTCTGAATGCCGACCATCTAAAGGTTTATTATAAAACCGGGAGCCGGTCCCTGAAGGAAGTGTTTGGGATGGGA
>MGTJ01000196.1:0-8611 GCA_001799395.1 Desulfobacterales bacterium RIFOXYA12_FULL_46_15
TGAAAGAATTTACCAGCGAGAAGGCCTGGGGCACAGAAGGGTATCTGACCGATAAGGGTCTCATTCCCATGAGTGATGATGAAAGAAAAAAATACAGTGATATTGCAAATAATCTGATACCGCTGAATCCGTCTGATTTGTAATTATTTTATCCATACCGGGTGGATTATTTTCCATCCGGTATTTATATTGGTTGAATTATAATGTATCAAACAATTGAATCCATAAAAAATAAGATTGAAATAAAAATGCCGGAAAATCCACAACCCATAAAGCGTAAAAATCAACTGACGGACCGGAATATCCGCGAAACCGTCGGCCAGGGAACCGTCCCAAACCCCAGGATGCGCTGTCAAAATGTCAGTGTATATTATAATTTTGATGAAAAAAAAGCCATTAACAATGTCTCCCTGGATATCGGCAAGAATGAGGTGATTGCCATGATCGGTCCTTCCGGATGCGGGAAATCAACGTTTATCCGGTGCCTGAACCGGATGAACGACACCATTGACGGCTGCCGGGTGGAAGGACAGATCCTTTTGGACGAAACAGATATCTATGATAAAAACATTGATGTGGTTCCCCTGAGGGCAAGGGTGGGAATGGTATTTCAAAAGCCCAATCCATTTCCTAAATCCATTTATGATAACATTGCCTATGGCCCGAAAATACACGGGCTGGTCCAAAGCCGGCAGGAGACCGATGAGCTGGTGGAAAAATCCCTTAAGCGGGCCGGTCTCTGGAATGAGGTCAAGGACCGGCTGATTCAGCCGGGAACCGGACTCTCAGGCGGTCAGCAGCAGCGGCTCTGTATTGCCAGGACCATTGCCGTAAACCCTGAAGTCATCCTCATGGATGAGCCATGCTCAGCCCTGGACCCCATTGCCACAGCCGTAATAGAAGACCTTATCGATGAATTGAAAAAAGAGTATTCCATTGCCATTGTCACTCATTCCATGCAGCAGGCCTCGCGCGTTTCCCAGAGAACGGCCTTTTTTCACATGGGTGACCTCATAGAAATTGGCCCCACAGACCAGATTTTTCTCAACCCGCTCCATCAACTGACCAATGATTATATTACCGGACGGTTCGGATAAAATTTTTAAGTTTAACGGAACAATGACTTATAAAAGAATTGATGCAACCCTGACGGGTTAAGGATGGTATAAATGAGCGTTCATCTGCAAAGGGAAATTGAAAAAATTAAAAAAGAAATCCTCTGTCTCGGGGCAATGGTGGAGGACAGGTTTCAAAAGGCCATTTATGCCGTAAAAACATCGGATCAGGGGCTTGCACAAAAAATCATGGATACGGATTTTGAAATCGACAAGCGGGAGATCGAGGTGGAAGAGGAATGTCTCAAGATCCTGGCCTTGCACCAGCCTGTGGCAACTGATTTACGATTTATTGTGGCTGTGATAAAAATCAACAATGATCTTGAAAGGATTGCCGATTATGCATGTAATATTGCCAAACGATTCATTATATCATCCCATGATCCGAATATTTTTAAATATGATTATGCCCCCATGGCAGACCAGGCTGCTAAAATGCTGAGAAAGAGCCTGGATGCCCTGGTCCGGATGGATGTGGATATGGCTTATATTGTCAGGGATATGGATGCAGTGGTAAATGCCATGAGAAACGAAGCCTATGAGACAATGAAAAAAGATATTCAGCGTCGTCCGGAAATGGTGGGTGAGATCATTAATATGTATCTGATTTCAAGGCATCTGGAAAGAATCGGGGATCATACCACCAATATTGCCGAAGAAGTGATCTATCTCATCGAAGGTGAAATCGTCAGGCACAGGTAAGGCCATTAAAAACTTAAGGATTTAAAATGACAAAAGAAACCATCCTGATTGTTGATGATGAAGAAGATATCATCGAGCTGATAAAATACAACCTGAAAAACGAAGGGTATTTAATTCTGACGGCTGAGACGGGTGAACAGGCCATCAAAACGGCAAAACAGTCAAGACCCGACCTCATTGTCCTTGATCTCATGCTGCCCGGAATGGATGGTCTAGAAGTGACCCGTTATCTGAGAAGCAATGAGGAGACCCGCGATCTGCCAATTGTCATGCTGACGGCAAAGGGAGAGGAATCCGATATCATCACAGGCCTTGAGATAGGGGCCAATGATTATATTTCAAAACCGTTCAGCCCCAGGGTCCTTGTGGCAAGAATCCGGGCTATCCTGCGGCGTCGCCGGAAAGAATCCGGAAGCGTGTCTGAAAAAATAAAACAGGAAGGAGATCTGATCATTGACCGCACCCGGCATATTGTCACCCTTGAGGGAAATCCCCTGGATCTGACGCTTTCGGAATTTGACCTTTTGTCCTTTCTGGCAGATAAAAAAGGATGGGTCTTTACAAGGGGACAGATTGTGGATGCCATTCGCGGGGAGAATTATGCAGTAACGGAAAGGAGCATTGATGTAGTGATTGTGGGGTTGCGTAAAAAGCTCAGACATTACGCAGAAGTGATTGAGACCGTCAGGGGCGTAGGCTACCGGTTTAAAGAATAATATCCATGAATAAAAAAAAAACAAAACTCATCCGGCAGATTTTCCCTGTCTTTCTGGTGATCATTATCCTTTCCCTTTCTGCTGTAGCCTCCTATTCCACAAGTTATTTTAAAAATTTTTTTCTTGAGAATTCGGAAAAAGAACTGATGGTCAGGGCAAAACTTCTGCAGGCTCAATTTGCAGATATCCTTGTTTCTGATCCCGGGAACATGCTATATATCGATGACCAGTGTAAAGATACCGGGAACAAGACAGGAACGCGGGTCACCGTCATTCTTCCGTCCGGCACCGTGATCGGGGATTCCTTTGGTGAGACGGATCTTATGGAAAATCATTTGATGCGGCCTGAAATCATGGCCGCTTTTAAGGGAAAAGAGGGGATATCCCGAAGATACAGTTCAACCCTTGACAAAAACATGATGTATATTGCCCTGCCTGTAATAAAAGGCGAAACCATCATTGCCGTTGTCCGAACCTCACTTTCCGTATCGATCATTGACGATAAAATCAAATCGGTCAGGAACAGCATATTGCTGGCCATGCTGGCCACCATCCTGATCGCCGGTGTGGTCAGTCTTCTGGTATCCCGGCATTTAACCCGGCCCATAGAAGAGATGAAAAAAGATGCGGCTGAATTTGCCAAAGGAAACCTGAACCGGCGAATGGCTGTACCGGATTCTGAAGAATTATCCGAATTGGCCGTCACCATGAATCAGATGGCCAAAAACCTGAATGAGAAAATAAAAGCCTTTGAAAACCGCAGCCGGGAGCTGGAAGCCGTTCATGCCAGCATGCAGGAAGGCGTTATTGCCCTGGATAAGGATCAACGGATCATCACGGTCAACCAGGCGGCAGCAAAAATTTTCGGTTTTGATGCCTGTGAATTAAAAGCCCGTTATATCCTTGAGGCGGCAAGAAATGTCGAGTTCCAGAGATTTATCCGGGATGCCCTCAACACCTGTGAGCCAATGGAAGAGGATATCCTGATTCCCGGGGATGAGGACCTGATTTTGAATATTCATTCCTCTGCCCTTTACGACACCCGCAACCTGCGCATGGGGACCCTGATCATTTTCCATGATATCACCCGGATCAGGCGGCTTGAAAAAATGCATAAAGAGTTTGCGGCCAATGTCTCCCACGAGCTGAAAACCCCGTTGACATCCATCATGGGGTTTATTGAAACCCTCCAGCAAATGCTTTTTGAAAATAATACAGAAGAAGCTGCAAAATTTCTGCATATCATTGAAAAAAATGTCAACCGCATGGTTGCGCTGGTCGATGACCTTCTATCTCTTTCAAGACTGGAGCGCCTCCAGGGAACCCATATCCATTTTGAACGCCACAATCTGGCAAGCCTGATTTGCAGCGCCGTCAATTCCTGTGAAAGCGCTATCAAGGCAAAAAACATCCTGTTAAATGTGGATTGCCCCGGGGAGATGACGATCCAGGCAGACCCCATCCTCATGGAACAGGCCATCATCAACCTTTTGGACAATGCCGTTAAATACAGCGCAAAAAATACGGCCATAGCTGTCACTGCAACAAAAAACAATTCATTTACAGATATCATTGTGAAAGATAACGGCTCCGGAATAGACAAGGAGCACCTGCCCAAAATCTTCAACCGCTTCTACCGGGTGGACCGCTCCAGAAGCCGCAACCAGGGCGGCACCGGTCTTGGCCTTGCCATTGTCAAACATATTGTCCAATACCATCGCGGCAAAATCGATGTAGAGAGCACCCGTGATAAAGGGACAATTTTTAAAATCAGCATTCCTGCAACGTGAAGGGATGTCATGTGCTGATAAAAATCCTCACTGCCTGATAAATTTTATTATTTTCATAACCTCCTGATTTTTTAAATAAAAAATAGAATCAAAAAAATTTCATGAGAAATATTCTTATTTCTTTGGCAAAAATAAGCATCCCTGATTGCATTCATTGGATAACCTCATGAAAATACAGTTAATATTAATGGCCAGGAATAATCCATATCCTGGCATAGTTCATGCTATTCCGGTTTTATGGGTTCATGCTGAGAAATTTTGTATATATCAGCAGTTTTATTCAAAATTAATATAAAAAAGAAAAAAATAAATGAAGATTTTTAATCACGTTTATACATCAAGGGAAGAATTGGACGAATTTTTCAGGCAGTTTTCATCTTTATCTTACCTAGATGTCCTGATCCAGGTTTTTTCAGGTTTAAAAGATACAAAAGCAGTCCTGGATATTCTGGAACAAATTGCAAAAGCAGTGCCCGGAGCAAAGATAATCGGCTCCTCAACAGCTGGTGAAATTATCGGCGGGAAAATGACGGAAGACCGGTTTGTGATTTCCTGTGCGGTTTTTGAAGTTTCATCCGTCAGGACTGCCCATAGCAGGGAAATAACCTTTGAAACCGGAAACCAGCTTGCCGAAAGCCTTCTCTCACCCGAGGCCCGGGCCATGGTCTGCTTTACCGAAGGCCTTAAAAATGATCCTGATCCCTTTATCCGGGGACTGTCCTTGACAGACTTCCCGGTGATCCTGGCCGGGGGTAATGCCGGTGACAACAACCGGTTTAAAAGCACCTATATTATTGAAGGAACCAATATCTATGAAACCGGGGCAGTAGTTGCAGTCATCAGCGGTCTGGGGCTTAAGGCCCACAATGCCTGCTCGCTGAACTGGCTTCCCATGGGCCGGGAATTCATTATTACCCGGGCTGATAAAAACAGAATTTATGAGCTGGATCATTTGCCCATAAAGGAGATCTGCCGCAGATACCTGGGTGACGACATCGTCCGTGACCTGCCTGAAAGCATTATTGAATTTCCCCTGATTAAAACCGATGGAAACCTGCTTGTGACCCGTTCCATCCTCGGTGTCCACGAGGACGGTTCCTTTCAGTTCGCAGGCGGGCTGAACAAAGGAGACCGGGTCCGTTTCGGTGTAGGCAATATCGATGCCTTTTGCGAAGGTGCGGTTAAATTGCAGGAAGAAGTAGCCTCCCATCCTGCAGAAGCCATATTTGTCTATACCTGCACGGTAAAGAAAAAATTCCTTCAATCCCAGCTTGAAACCGAGTATCGCCTTTTGGACAAGATCGCTCCGGTGGCCGGGTTTACAACTTACGGGGAATATTTTCAATCCGATCGAGGGGCACGGGTCTTAAACATTGCCACCACCGTTCTCATCCTTTCCGAGAATGACCGGCGAAAGCCGTACAATAAGGAAAAAATTGAATTAAAGAATTCGACCATCAAGACCCTGACCCATCTGATCAACACGACCGAACAGGAATTTGAAAAGCATGTCGCTTTTCTCAACCAGTATAGAAAAGCAGTGGATGAGAGCAATATCATTTCCAAAACAGACCCGGCCGGTATTATTACCTATGCCAATGACAGGTTCTGCGAAATATCCCTGTACAGCCGGGAGGAACTGATAGGATCGAGCCACAATATCATCCGCCACCCGGATATGCCTGCCCGGGCTTTCAAGATAATGTGGGAAACCATTACCAAGGGAGAAATATGGCGGGGCATCATCAAGAACAGGAAAAAAAACGGGGAGTCCTATTATGCGGATTCCACGATTATCCCGATTCTTGACCGGGAGGGCAGGATAACCGAATATATTGCAAGCCGGTATGACATAACCAGGATCATCGAGATGAGCCGGAGAATACAAAGGCAGACCACGGATGAAATGACCGGCCTGCCCAACAGGACTCAGCTTTTAGAGGATATCCGGACGACAAGGGATGCAGGCCTGATTCTGATCGATCTGGATAATTTTTCCACGGTAAATGAGCTGTACGGGATTTCTGTAGGGGACAACATCATCATCCGGGTTGCCAAACGGCTTTGGGAATACCTGAAGGATAATACCGTCAAGCTCTACCGGATGCCCAATGATGTTTTTGCCGTCCTGGATTCAGAAAGGACCTGTGAACAGCGGGTTGATATGGCAACCGATCTTGCACAGCGTGTTCAACAGAAATTTTTGATGGATGAGGCTGAAATCCATCTGAGCTGTACCTGCGGGATTGCTTTTGGCGGGCCGGACCTCATCTTTCCCCATGCTGAAATCGCCCTGAGAAAGGCAAAGGAAAAACAGGTTCCCCTTGTACAATTTGAAGAATCCCTTCTCAAACCCCAGTTTCATAAATTGAATTTTTTATGGCTTAAAGAGCTTAAGGATGCGTTTCACTTTAACCGGATCATCCCTTTTTTCCAGCCCATTATCAATAACCGTACCCGGGAAACCGGTAAATATGAATCCCTGGCACGCCTGGCCAAGATAGACGGCACCTTTGTCAGCCCTTTTTATTTTCTGGATATTGCAAAAAAATCAAAGCTGTATCCTGAACTGACCCGGACGATGATCAAAAAATCCGTTAATGTGTTACTTGAAACTTCCCATGAGATATCCATCAATCTATGCGTGGAAGATATCCTGAATAAGGACACCATTGAATTTTTGTTCACCACCCTGGAACAAAAAGGTGTGGGAAACCGTATCGTACTGGAAATCACGGAAAGTGAAGGGTTTGAAAACATGGATGAGATCCTGGCTCTGACATCCAGGATAAAAAAACTCGGGGGAAAGATTGCGATTGACGATTTTGGAACCGGGTATTCGAATTTTTCTTATCTGCTCAAGCTTAAACCAGATTATATCAAGATTGACGGGTCCATCATCAAGAATATCGATACTGATCCGTCTTCCCTTGCAATTGCCGAGACCATCGTGGCGTTTACAAAAAAGCTCGGCATACAGACCATTGCCGAATTTGTTCATTCAGAACCGGTTCTTTCCAGGGTAAAGGAACTGGATATCGATTTTTCCCAAGGTTTTTTTCTTGGGGAGCCTGTAGCGGCAAGACAAATCCTGTCTGCTGAAAGCAGTTATCCGATAAGTATTTCAACTTGCTTTCCGCACTGAAAGAATAAATGAAAAGGAGGATAAGAATGTGGAAATTTAAAAACTGTAAAATGAGCATAAAATTCATGGCCGCTTTTCTGATTACCGGGCTGATCCCTTTTGTTGTGGCTGGGTTTTTATCCCTGCATACAGCGGATAAGGCATTGTACCACCAGACCTTTGAGACCATCGAAGCCTTGCAGGTGGAAAAAAGAATACAGATTGAAGAATATTTTAAACAGCTTTTTCTGCACACCAGTATATTTTCAAGAACTATGGAAGTCAGATCCCTGTACGACAGGCTTGTCAAATACCATGAGGATACCGGGGTGACGGAGACAGGCCCCTATGATGTAACAAATGCCGATTACCAGAGAATCTGGAATTCAATGGGTAAATCCTTAAGGGCTTACCAGGCTGAAAGCGGTGTTTATGATGTGTTTCTGATCTGTGCCAAACACGGTCATGTCATGTATACCAATGCCAAGGAAAGCGATCTTGGTGAAAACTTAGCCCATGGCAGATATAATGATACCGGGCTTGCAAAGATGTGGAAAAAGGTGGTCAAAACCGGCAAACCGGCTGTTTCCGATATGGAATCCTATGCCCCGAGCAATGGTGACCCGGCCATGTTTACCGGAAATCCCGTCTATGATGAAAACGGTGACATGCTCGGGGTTTTTGCCGTCCAGATCCCCCTTAACCAGATCAATAAGGTCATGGGGACTTCCCACGGCCTGGGCAAAACCGGCGAAGCTTATCTTGTGGGACAGGACAGGCTCAGACGGAATGATTCCGTCCTTGAACCTGATGAGCATTCTGTCAAAAACAGCTTTGCCCATCCGGACAAGGAAAAGATCGACACCGAGGCCGTCACCCAGGCACTGGATGGAAAACATGGAGAGATGATCATTAAAAACCATGACGGGATAAAGGCCCTGACCCATTTTGAACCTTTCAAACTACTGGACCTCAACTGGGCCGTCATTGCGGAGGTTGAGGCATCGGAGGCCTTTGCACCCGTAAAACAACTGCAAATTTTGACATCCCTGGTGGGTCTGGCCGGTGTTATCTTTATGATCGCAGTGGCCCTGATCTTTACCCGCCTGATTACAAAACCCGTTAAAAAAGGGGTGGAGTTTGCAACTATCGTGTCAGGCGGTG
>MGTJ01000196.1:8622-57239 GCA_001799395.1 Desulfobacterales bacterium RIFOXYA12_FULL_46_15
GTCCTGGATATTGACCAGGAAGATGAAATCGGCAGCCTGGCAAAGGCAATGAATCAGATGAGCGCTAATTTGAAACAGATGTTTACCGAGCTTGTCCAGGGGATCAATGTTTTGTCCTCCTCTTCCACCGAGCTTTCCGCCATTTCCTGTCAGATGCTGTCAGGAAGTCAGCAGGCCACGGGCAAATCCGAAACCGTAGCTGCTTCGGCAGAACAGATGAGTTCCAGTATGGTCAGCGTGTCTGCCGCCCTGGAACAACTTTCCACAAATATCCAGATGGTTGCGGCATCGGCAGAGGAAATCACTGCCACTATCAATGAAATTTCCGGCAATATGGAAAAGGCCAGGTCAATCACAAAGGATGCAGTTATAAGATCCGGGAGCGTATCGGAAAAAATTACCCGGCTCGGGGTTGCTGCAAAGCAGATAGGTTCTGTTACCGAGGCCATTGCCGAGATATCGGACCAGACAAATCTTTTAGCCCTGAATGCCACCATCGAGGCTGCCAGAGCGGGAAACGCCGGTAAAGGGTTTGCCGTTGTCGCAACCGAAATCAAAGAGCTTGCAAGACAGACGGCTGCCGCCACAATGGAAATCCGTGAACGGATCGATGGCATCCAGAGCACGACCCATGATGCCGTATCAGAGGTAGAACAGATCACTTCGGTCATCAATGATGTCAATGACATTGTGGCCGTCATTGCCACTGCTGTCGAAGAACAATCCAGGGCAGCACATGAGATTTCCGGCAATATCAGCCAGGCAGCACTGGGAATCAAGGAAGTGAACCAGAATGTGGCTGAAACCTCAACCGCTTCCGGGGAGGTTGCTCTGGAAATTGCCCATGTCAGCCAGACTTCAAGGGAAATATCGGATTCCGGTTCCCAGGTCACAAGAAGTGCTGAAGAATTGTCCGGGCTGGCAGAACAGATCCGTAGTATGACCGGCAGGTTTAAAATTTAACCCGCAGTTTTAAGGGATAACCAGTGTATGGATTATGAAAAATAATAATATGCTCGTTTTAAGAGCTGGCCCTGTGAATAAAGCCCGCATGATTCATAAATGTGTAACCGGCCCTGTTTAAATTTTTTAATTATCCTGTAAATCACCCGAACGGGGGATGTATTTTATTATCATCAGGCATAAAATAAACAATAAAAACAGAGGGGATTAAAATAATGAATCAATTTAAAAACACCATGGACGTTTTCAAGCTTTTGAAAAAAAATAATTGCCGGAAATGTAATAAGCCTACCTGCCTTTCGTTTGCAGCCGCGGTATTCCAGGGGCAGATCGCCTTGGAGGAATGCCCGTTTATTGACCGGGATATTCTCAATCAGTACGGTTTTAAAAAACCGGTATATGAATCAACATTTGAGCAGGAATACAAAAAGGTGATGACCGGGTTGAAAGATCGGGTCAACCGGGTTGATCTTGAATCCAGGGCGCAAAAGATAGGCGGCAGATATTCAAACGGAAGGCTTGTCTTAAAAATTTTCGGCAAAGATTTCGGTATAGATCAAAATGGTTCGATATTTACCGATATCCATGTAAATCAATGGATTGCACCGCCTGTATTGAATTATATATTGAGCAGCGACGGAGTACCGCTGACAGGGGTATGGGTGCCGTTCAGAGAGCTTGAGACATCAAAGGACTGGGCACGGTTTTTTGAGCATCAATGTGTAAATGCATTTAAACAGGTTGCAGACACAACTCCTTCCTTTTTCCGGGACATCATTGAGCTATTTAACGGTAAACAGGTTGGAAATCATTATGAAGCCGATATTGCCCTTATCATTCATCCCCTGCCGCTGCTGCCCATGCTGATCTGTTACAATCATCCGGAAGGCGGCCTGGAATCGGATTTAAATCTGTTTTTTGACAAGACTGCGGATAAGAACCTGCCGGTAGAAAATATCTATACATTGTCCACCGGCCTATCCAACATGTTCAGAAAATTGGCCCGGACCCATGGATGAATTTATGCACAGGGATTAAAAAAGAAGGCCTTCCCTATACAACCGTATCCAGGACCTCCCTGATCAGGGACGTCAGATCCAGGCTGATATAAGGTTTCTGGACAAATTTTTTGATCCCGATCTGTTTCGCTCTTTCTTCTGATACCCGGTCACTGTATCCTGTGCAGAGGATTACCGGCAGATCAGGTTTGATTTCCAGAATTTTTTGGGCAAGTTGATCCCCTGTCATTTCAGGCATGGTCATATCAGTCAGGACAAGATCAAACAGGTCAGGTGTTTTTTTGAATTCATCAAAGGCCTGCCTGCCGTTTGCAAATGCCAGGACTTGATAACCGCAGTCTTCCAGAAGTTCTTGAGTTGAAAAAAGAATGCTCTCATCATCATCCACAATCATGATTTTCTCTGTCCCTTTTGACAGAAAGGCATTATCCGGTTCCGGTATATCATCCTGATCCCCTGGATTTTCAATGGCCGGGAAATAGAGACTGAAACAGGAACCTTTACCGGCTTCAGATTCAACCCGGATAAAACCATCATGTTCTTTTACAATCCCGTGAACCATCGCAAGCCCCAAACCGGTTCCCTTACCCATCTCCTTGGTCGTGAAATACGGCTCAAAAATTTTTGCCATTGTCTGTTCATCCATGCCGCGGCCTGTATCTTCTACTTTAAGCAGGAGATACAGGCCTGGCATAAGGTCTGCTTCCTGAACGTCTCCCGGGTCGTCAATCCGGATATCCTTCAGTGAAACCGTTATGATCCCTTTGGTTTCCAGCATTGCCTGATAGGCATTTGTACACAGGTTCATGATGATCTGGTGGATCTGGGTAGGATCCGCGAGTATATCGGATGTTGAACGGATATCTGTTTTTATGTCAATGAATGCAGGGATGGATGCCCTGATCAGCTTTAAGGCTTCCTTGATCACGACGGATAATTTTAACGGCTGTTTTTCATATTCATGCTGCCTGCTGAAGGTCAGGATCTGCTTCACCAGTTCCCCGGCCCTTTGAGAGCCTTTTATGATATTGTTCAGATGGCGGTTAACCTTGGCCGGATCATCAATATGCAATTGTCCCAACTGGGCATATCCTAAGATACCTGAGAGAATATTGTTGAAATCATGGGCAATCCCGCCTGCAAGGGTTCCCATGGCTTCCATCCTCTGTGACCGGATCAACTGCCGCTCCATCTGCTTTTGACCGGTAATATCCTTGATATGCATCACGATGCTGGTAGTGATTCCCTCATCGTTCTTGTGCGGGAAATAGGAAATATCCACGTTGCGCCGTCCTGTCCCTTTGAACAGAATTTCTTCCTGAAAGTTGACGGCTTCCCCGTGAAAGGCTTTTTCCACATGGGGCTGTATCCTGGTTTCAAAGCAATGCCTTCCATATATCTCGGCCATGGTATGACCTGCCAAATCGTTTTCATTACAGGCGTGAGCTTTGAAACAGGCTTCATTTGCCGCTTCATACCGGTATGCCGTGTTCACCAGCGCCATCTGGTCCATTGAAGTTCCGACGATCCGCTCGTATTTTCTAAGCCTGTCTTCATATTCATAGCGGGCTGTGATATCCCTTGCCGTTCCGACGATGCCGGTAATTCTCCCGCTTTTGCTCAGGGTTGGTTTTTTTATGACTTCATACCACCTTTTCCCGCGTTCAGGATGAGAAATGACTTGTTCCCTGCATATACTGTTACCGGTCTTCAGGATTCCGGCATCTTCTTTTTCAAAGAGTTCCGCAAGATCCCGGGGCCAGACATCGATCACTGTTTTATCTGTAATTTCCTTGGCAGGCATGCCGCACACATCTGAAAAAGGCTGGTTCACCTTGATAAATTTTGAGTCAATATCCTTGAGCCATGCAGGGTCGGGGATATTGTCCAGGATAGCTTTGAGCTTTTCTTCACTTTCCTTGGCTTTTTTTCTTTCAGACCTGAAATGCTGCATGATGAAATGGATTACAAAGGAAATAATCAGAACGGCAATCAAAAAGCTTATATAAAGATCAATGAACATAGCCTTATGGTTTTTGTAGGAAAAAACCAGATCCGGTCTTGCATATTCGACCCGGTAAAGAAATCCGAGGGTCAAACTCAGGATCGAGATGGACAGGAGCCTGCGTCCTTCCGAAACGATGAGGTTGATGACGGCAATGATCATAAGGGCAATAATGGTAGCAGGTCCTGAAATGCCCCCGGTATAAAACCATAGAACGGTTATGATCAGGCAACTGCAAAAAAGGACAAGCCAGTAGGTCAATGAAAAAAGGCCTTTAAGCCTGCTGAGACTATAAAAGAGGCAGAACAGGCAACCGAATAAAAAAGTATACAGGTTGACGGCAAGCCCAAGACCGATACAATAGTTTATGGGAATGCTGATAAAAAATATGATGGCCGTTAAAAAGCACATTCCGTTGAAGCATTGGTGTTCCAGCGTGAAATCGTCAAGGCTTCCGGCAATGCGGGTTATCATTTCCCCTGGCAGCGGTTCTTTATCTCTCATTACTTTTTTTTAGCAGGTACCGCAATTTGTGGACCGGTATATCCAGAAGCCCTGCTGCTTTTTGTATATTATTGTCCGCCTTTTCAAGAACACTGGCAATGATTTTTTCCACCTGCCGGTTGTATTGATTTTCTGCATCCTGAAGCGTCAAATCGCCGGATTTTTTTTGAACCGCATCTCTATCAACGGCAAATGCCAGATGGTCCGGCAGGATGGCGTTTCCATCCTCCATCAGAACGACCCGTTCGATGGTATTGCGAAGCTCCCGGATATTACCGGGCCAGTGATGGGAAAGGAGAAGCTCCCGGGCGTCCGGGGAAATGGTCTCAAATTTCTTTTTAAACCTGAGATTGAAACTGTTCATAAAATGATCAGAGAGCGGAAGAATTTCATCGAGACGCTCGCGCAGCGGCGGCAGTTTCAGGGTAACCACATTCAGACGGAAAAACAGATCCTGACGGAATTCTCCTTTTGCCACCGCTTCTTCAAGATTTGTATTGGTAGCGGCAATGATTCTTGCAGACACCGGGATGGGTTTTGAACCGCCTACCCTGTAAAAATACCGGTCTTCCAGGACATTCAGGAGCTTTACCTGGACAGACAGGGGCATTACGCCGATTTCATCCAGGAAAAGGGTGCCGTTTCCTGCGGTTTCAAACCGGCCTTTTCTGCCTTTGGGAGAGGCTCCCGTAAATGCCCCGCTCTCATAACCGAACAGTTCGCTTTCAACAAGTTCCTTTGAAAGGGCGCTGCAATTGACAAGCACGAACGGCCCGGGTGATCCGGAATTGCTGTAATGGATTTTCCTGGCCAGCATCCCTTTTCCTGTTCCGCTTTCACCAATAATCAGGGTCGGGGTTTCCATACTCATCGTCACTTTTTCAGAAAGTTCCAGCAAGGCCAGCATGGCGGGATTCTGGCAGATAAAATGGGATTTGTATTTTTCCACCATGGGGCCCTGGATGGTCCGGATATGTTCTTTAAGCTGTCTGGCCTCCAGGGCATTTTTAATGCTCACCTGGATTTCATGGCTTCCGACAGGTTTGATCAGATAGTTGAAAGCCCCTTTCCTGACTGCTTCCACAACCATCTTCACCTCTTCCACAGCCGTAACCATGATGACGGGCGTTTCTTCATTTTGAGTTTTGATTTCATGCAGCACATCAAGACCGCTCATATCCGGGAGGCCGATATCAAGGAGAACGATATCCGGGTTTTCTTTTCTGAATACCTGGATGGCCTCTTGTCCGTCAGAGGCTTCAAACACTTTGTAGCGGCTCTCAAGGGTCATTTTCAACCCTTTGAGAACGCTTTTTTCATCATCTACAACAAGTACGGCTGCTTTCATTTTCCCCTCTCTTTCCTGCCGGATCATACCAGAGCCACAACATGTTTTCAATCTTTTTAACCCCTGCCGCATCCGGGTGTTGACACCCTCTCATAGCCCTGATACGGCATCGGGTTATGGTACATTAGTTGCAACAGCCCGGTACAGAGGATATGCTGTTAATCGAAAAACAGGTGCCGGCAGGCTGAAGCCTTACCGGATATTTAAAATAATTGCCAGAAAACCTGGCTGCTTGAAAGTTTTTCTGCTATGAATTCAATAAATTACCAGAATGATAAAAATTCTCTGGTATTGATGATTTTTGTCATGGGACAAAAACTATTTCAAATCATCCACAGATATTGCTATCTTTTTTTTGTGTGTATCATGGCCGGGAGCCTGCCGGGTTCAGGTCTGCCTTGTGCTCTTGCCAAAACCGATGCAGACAGGGTGCTGGTTCTTCATTCCTATCACCAGGGGTTTGAGTGGACGGACCAGATCATGGAAGGCATTGAATCGGTTTTAAAAAAGCCCGGCATCGGGGCGGAACTGATGATCGAATACATGGATACCAAATCCCATGCAGGCAGGGACCTGTCAGGATATCTAAAGGAAATCTATGCCTATAAATACAATAAAATAAAGCCGGATATTATCATTGTTTCCGACGACAATGCCTTAAGTTTTCTTATTTTAAACCGGAATCTGCTCTTTTCCGGCATCCCTGTAGTGTTTTGCGGCATCAACAATTTTTTTGATACCCTGATCTCAAACCAGGAGAAAATAACCGGGGTGGCAGAAGATTTTGATTTTGAGAAAACCCTTGATATTGCATTGACCCTTCACCCCGGAACAAGACGGATAGCAATTGTCAGTGATATAACCTATTCTTCCGGTATCAACCTGGAACGGATGAAGCTTAGCTTTCCCGTATACCAGGACCGCCTCACCTTTATCGAATTGACAGGCCTTGATGCTGACAGGCTGAAACAGGCGCTCCATGATCTTCCCGATGATGCCCTGGTGATTCATAACGGCCTGTACCGTGACGGAAGCGGCAGGAATTTTTCCCTGGAAAAAGGATTGGCGTTTGTGGCTGAAAATTGCCGGGTTCCGGTTTATACCTTGTGGCAGTTCATGGTGAAGCAGGGAGTCCTGGGAGGCATGGTGGTCAGCGGATTTACCCAGGGAGAAAAGGCAGCGCTGATGGCGGTAAGAATTCTCAAGGGGGAATCACTGGAACATATCCCGGTCATTAGAAAGAGCCCCAACCGGCCTGTGTTTGATCATGATGCAATGGTGCGTTTCGGGATCAGCAGGACTGATCTGCCGAAGCACAGCCTGGTGCTGAACGCACCAAAAGATTTTTATACCACACATAAAACCTTTATCCTGATAACGCTTCTGTGCATGATCGCCCTTCTTTTGATCATTTTTGTACTTGCATTCAATATCAGAACCCGTAAAACAGCGGAACTCGAATTAAAAAAATACCAGGACCATCTTGAAGACCTTGTGGAAAAAAAAACAACGGAAATTAAAGATTCACTCCTGGAAAAGGAAGTGCTTCTGAAGGAGATCCATCACCGGGTCAAAAACAATATGCAGGTCATTTCCAGCATCCTGAAACTCCAGGCATTAAGCCTTGATGATAAAGGGATCAAAGAGGTGTTGACGGATTGTCAGGGCAGGGTCCAGGCCATGGCCCTTGTCCATGAAATCCTTTATGGTACGAAGCGTCTTGCATCGGTTGATTTCAAAGTTTATACAACGAATCTGATCCATAAAATCTCTTATTCCCACAATACCCGGCAAAACCGGGTCGGATTAATGATTGATGCAGAAGAAATACTTCTGGGACCAGCCCAGGCAACTCCTGTGGGGCTGATTGTCTACGAGGCTGTATCCAATTCGTTCAAGCATGCTTTTCCCGGGGATCGTAAAGGGGAAATCCATATTTCCCTGAAAAAATCCGGACTGGATGTTGTCGAGCTGATCCTGAAAGATAACGGTATCGGCATATCCCATAGCCTTGACTGGCGGAATACAAACAGCCTAGGCCTCCAGTTGATCATTCTTTTGTCTGAAACCCAGCTTGACGGGACAGTTGACCTGGACAGGAAAAACGGAACCGGATTCACCATAAGATTCCGGCTTGAAGCCATACAACCAAAGGATATTTCATGAAAAAAGCAGATATACTGGTGGTCGAAGACGAAGCCATTGTGGGCAGGGAAATTGAAATCAGCCTTGAGAATATGGGTTTTAAAGTCATTTCCGTTGTCAGGACAGGTGAAAAGGCCATTGAAAAAGCCGGGCAGGAACATCCGGATATCATCCTCATGGATATACGGCTGAACGGCCGGATGGACGGCATAGAAGCAGCCGCTCAGATCAGGGAGAGATTTGACATCCCCATTATCTTTCTTACAGCCTATGCAGATGAAGAAAAATTGAAACGGGCCGGGCTGACCATGCCTTTCGGGTATATCCTCAAACCTTTTACGGACCGGGATCTGATGGTAACCGTTCAGATGGGGCTCTATACGGCAGAAATCAATGCCGAACGTAAGAGAACTGAAAAATTGCTTCAAAAGGCCCATGATGAACTTGAACAGCGGGTCAAGGAACGTACTGAAGAATTGTCCCTGGCAAACAGACAATTGCGAAGGGAGATGGAAATCCGCACCCTGGCTGAAAAATCCCAGAAAAAAACCAACCGGGAACTGATGTTTCTGAACAGGATGATCCGCCAGTTAACGGCCGGCCCTTCTTTCGACCATGTCATTAAATCGGTTATAAAGGGGATTGATGAAATCCTCAAGCCTGACACGGCCATCCTGTTTATCAGAAAAGATGTCCAATTGCTGCCGGTTCTGAAGAACGGCCATGATCAGTATACCCCTAACGGTGATGAACCTTTTGTACACCGGATCGGGGAATGCCTGTGCGGACTGGCGGCAAAAGAGGGTAAACCCCAGTATTGCATGGATATCCGGAAGGATGACCGGTGTGTCCGGGAAGAATGCCGGAAAACAGGATATCATTCCTTTGCAGCTTTGCCCCTGCTGGCCCGGGAAGAGGTCATCGGGGTCCTGGGGCTTGGAGCCTTGAAAAACCATGATTTTACCGGCCAAAAAATTTTTCTGGAAACCCTGGCAGATGAAATTGCCATAGGTCTCCAGAATACTCTCCTGCTTGAAAAGCTCAAGCGGCATGAGGAACTTTTCCGTATCGCCGCTAAAAGTGCAAGCGACCTCATTTATGAATGGGATCTTGAAACGGATATAATGAAATCATTCGGGGATATTGAGAAAATGTTCGGATATAAAGCCGAGCAGGTAGAAACGGTTCATCCCGGCGACTTTGTAATGGTTCACCCTGAAGACAGGCCAAGGGTTAAAAAAATGGCTGAACTCCAAAAGAAAACGGGAAACCCCGTCTTACTGGAATTCCGTACCCGGAAAAAGGATGGTACATGCAGAAACTGGTCATTGCGGGGTGGTGCGGCCTTTGATGAACAGGGAAAACCCTCCAGGCTGGTCGGGGTCTGCACGGATATTACTGAAAAAAAAGAGTCTGAAACAAAGATAGTCCAGAGCCGGGAAATGCTCCAGGCCGTGTTTGACGGGATTTTAGATCCCCTGATGATGGTTGACAAGGACATGCGGATACTGGTGATCAATGCTGCCGGTGCCCGGTATTATGGCACAGAACCTGAAAAAATCCTGAACCGGCCATGTTACCAGGGCATGATGAAAAAAGAATCTCCCTGTGACGGATGCCGTATCCCCTATTCCGTTATGAATGAAAGACCGGTCACTTTTGAGCGTAAAGGCCTGATGAATCCGGAGAGGATCGAAAGGGTAGTCACCTATCCTGTAACAAAGCCATCTGTCGGGGGCAGGACCATTATCCGCATCAGTGATATCACGGAAGAAAAGAAAATACAGGCGTCTCTTGCCAGGGCAGACCGTCTTGCCTCTCTTGGACAGCTTTCCGGCGGAATCGCCCATGAGATCAGAAACCCTCTGGAGGGAATCAAGCTGTTTGTGGATATTCTGAGCGATGAAACCCGGTATGAACGTTCTGAATCCGAACAGGAAATTTTCAATGATATCAACCTCAATATCAGGAGAATCAATGATATCATAAAAAGAGTCCTGACCTTTGCAAGACCGGATCAGGCAAGCCTGGAAACCTTGAATCTCAATGAGCTGGTATTGGAAACCATTAAGCTCTTTGATACCCGGTTGCGTAAGCTGAATATCAAAAAAAAGCTCAGCCTTGAAGAATCGCTCAGCCGGGTGAACGGTGATGCGGTCGCCTTACAGCAGGTTCTGGTCAACCTTGTCTCAAATGCCGTTGATGCCATGGACAGGGGCGGGACCCTGACCATTGAAACCTTTTGTTCAGAATCTTCTTTTTTCAAAGGCCGGATGGTTTCCGGGATAAAAATCAAAGATACCGGTCCGGGTATCAGGCCGGAGGAAAAAGACAGTATATTTAATCCTTTTTACACGACAAAAAAGACCGGAACCGGTCTCGGGCTAGCCATATCCCATCAGATTGTCGAACGTCACGGCGGAGCCGTTACATTCAACAGCGAACCGGGTCAGGGCGCTTTGTTTGTGATTGAACTGCCTGCCGCCAACTGAGAGGTTCCAAGAAATTTCTGGCGCAGACGTTCGAAATGATTCATCAGTTGTGTCCTCCTGATGACCCTGAATTCATTTGAACCATTGGAAGAAAAATATTCCAGGATTTTCTCAAATTCTTTTTTAACGGCCATCACTTCTTCCTGCCAGTCGCTTTTGGCCAGGACGCTATACCAGAGACGAAATGTCTGTGAATATAAGCGGTCGGAAACATCTGCAAGAACCGGGTTGCCTGCTGCATCATGGATGATGCCCCTCAAGGAGGCATCTATCTGCGCAAGGGCTTTTTTGTCCTCTTGATCCAACAGGGTCTTACAGTTGTCATTCAATTCATTCATCTGTGCGATGTGTTTTGAAGAAAACTGGGCTTCGGCAAGACCGGCTTCAAAGGATTCAATTTCAAACCGGACCTGAAAGACATTCATGATCCTGCTGAACTCAATCTCGGTCACCATACTCCCGGTCCGGGGAATGACCCTTACCATCTGCTCCAGTTCCAGCCGGTTGAATACATCCTTGACAGGCGACCGGCTGATCCCGAATTCCATGGCCAGAACTTTCTCATTCAGAATCTGACCCGGGCTGTACTCTAGATACAGAATCCTGTCACGTACGGTTTGATAGATTGTTTTTTTCATTCCAAGCATTCGGTTAGACGGTTTAAAATCTTTGACATATCATTGATATGCCACATCTGGTGACTACTTAATCTATCTTTATGATAAATTCAAGCCTTTTCAATTCAGTCTATTGATTTTTCAAAATCAGGAATTTAGGTTTTAAAAAAAATGCTTGACATGCTAATTCAACCACTGATATGTCAGTAAATATATCATAGATATTTTTGAAAACGTTCATTGATTTTTTTTGGTTTTGTCATTAATTTAAAAAAGGAGAGGGAAATGGCGGTTTTTTCTGTAACCAGACCCAGGCAGGCCTGGTATGGAGAATCCATTGGAATTTTAATATTGGATGCTTCTTATCCCTGTATTCCAGGGAATGTCGGAAATGCCACCACATTCCCTTTTTCCGTCCGGTATGAGCTGGTAAAAGGCGCATCCATAGACAGGTTATTGAATCAACAGGACCCGGAACTGGTTTTCCCCTTTATCGAAGCGGCCGGAAGGCTCTACAACAGCGGTGTACGCGCTATCACCGGGGCCTGCGGCTTTATGGCCCTTTTTCAGCAGGAAGTGGCCAAAAGCCTGGATATCCCGGTTTTTCTTTCCAGCCTTTTACAGATCCCGTTTATATATCAGATCACAGGGAAAAAAATCGGCATTATTACCGCTGACTCAACCTGTCTTCAGGCCAGACATTTTACAGCCACCGGTATTTCAGGGGATCTTCCCCTGGCCATTGCCGGAATGGAAAATCAGCCTGAATTTAAAAATGCCGTCCTTTTGGAAAAGGGAACCCTGGATTCCGGCAAGATCGAAATCGAAGTGGTTGAAACGGCAAAAACGCTTGTAAGGCAAAACCCGGATATCGGCAGCATCCTTCTCGAATGCAGCGATCTTCCGCCTTATGCACATGCTGTCCAGGCTGCTGTCGGGCTTCCTGTTTTTGATTTCTTTACCATGATCCATTACGTTCATAACAGCCTTGTGCGAAACCCTTTTTCAGGATTCATGTAAATGCGTTCACACACTCAAAGGCCATAAACACCAAGAGAAAAGGAACAGGCAATGTTTTTCGATGTATTGTTAATCGGTATCATGGTAGGGGCAATCTATACTTTGGTAACCATCGGGTACAGTATGGTTTACAGTATTTTAAAACTGATGAATTTCGCCCATGGAGATGTCTATATATTCGGGACCTTCATCTGTTACACCCTTTTGGAAAAATATCAGTTGAACCCGGTTCTTGCTATCCTGGTATCGGCAGTCCTGGGCGGGATTCTGGCATCCTTTGTTGAAATCGTTGCCTACCGCCGTCTCAGGGCCGGACAGCACCGGATGATCTCGATGATCACGGCCCTGGGGGCTGCCTATGTGATTCAGAATTCCAATGAGCTGAAATGGGGAAACCAGGTCATGGCCTTTCCTTCCATTTTAAGTGCAAAGACATTTCAAGTGTTCGGCCTCACCATTCCCATGACCCAGATCATCATCCTTGCCATTGCCGTCGGGCTGATCATTCTGTTTACCCTTTTTTTAAAATATCATCCTTACGGCAAGGCCATCCTCTGTGTTTCCGAAGATATCCCCACCGCAAGCCTGATGGGTATTCCCATCAATAAAACCATTACCATGGTTTATTTCATCGGCGGGATGCTAGGGGTTGCGGGCGGCATCCTGTATTCCACTTCTTACAATGCTGTGTCCCTGGCAATGGGGTTTCGTGGCACCATTATCGCATTCACGGCTGCGGTGATCGGCGGTATCGGAAGCCTGGGAGGAGCCCTGGTCGGCGGCATGCTCCTGGGCATCTGTGAAAATTTTATCGGAGTTTACGTTTCTTCCTCTTACCGTGATCCCATAACATTCCTGCTTTTGATCGTGATTTTGCTGGTTAAGCCCACCGGTATCATGGGCGCAGCCGAGCAGACCAAAGTATAATAGTTCAATTGAAAAAACAAACAGGGGTAAATGATATGAAACCTGGAACACAAAAACATGGAAAACAACAGACAGGGACAATAATTCCCATGACATTCAAAACATTGGCCAAAAACCCGGTGTTTAAAACGGCCGCCTTTCTTTTACCGGCCCTGGGCTGTGTTCTTTTGCCCCATGTCATGACTGACACGTATTACCTGGGTATCATCAATTATATGATTCTCTATGCCATTCTTTGTATGGGACTCAACCTGATCCTCGGGTATGCCGGTCTGCTCTCCCTCGGCCATGCCGCTTTCTACGGGCTGGGAGGATATACCACAGCCATTCTCATCACCCGCTGCGGCTTTGGATTCCTGTCCTGCCTGATCCTTTCCGGCATTATTGCCCTTTTGTTCGGTATCCTCCTGGGGCTGCCGACCCGGAAAGTAAGGGGAGATTATTTCTGCCTTCTGACCATTGCCTTTGGTGAGATCTTCAGACTGGTGGCCCAGGCCTGGATCGGGTTCACTAACGGTGCGATGGGAATCGTGGGCATTCCCATTCCCGCCATACTGGGATGGTCCATCCGGACGGAAGCGGATTTTTATTATCTTGGCCTCATCCTTTTGGCCTTTACCTCAATAACTCTTTCCCTTCTGGTGAATTCAAAATTCGGCAGGGCATTCATTGCCATCCGGGAAGATGAACTGGCTGCATCGGTCATGGGGATCAATACTGCCGTTTATAAAATTATTGTCTTTGGTATCGGGTGCTTTTACGCAGGTCTTGCCGGCAGTTACCTGGCCGTGTACCAGACTACTGTCACCCCGTCCAATTTCAGGCTGGAAGAATCCTGCCTCATGATCATCATGGTCATTGTCGGCGGCATGGGCTCTCTTTTCGCCCCCATTGCCGGTGTAATCATCATGACCCTGGCCACGGAATACTTCCGCGGAATTTCCGAATACAGGATGCTGATCATTGGCGTGATCATGGTGGCGGTGCTTCTTTTCAGACCCCAGGGGATCTTTGGAACCTCGGCATTTAAAGGATAAAGGCATGGGTATGGCGAAGATAAGAAATATCAGTTTAGAAGGAGCATTGGTATGAGTCTTTTGACTGCTGAGACAATCGGAAAAAAATTTGGCGGCGTTACGGCCCTGAAAGATGTCAGTCTCTTTGTTGAAACAGGGGAAATTGTCGGCATGATCGGACCCAACGGGTCCGGGAAAACCACCTTTATCAATAATCTGTCCGGTCTTTATGCCCCTACCACAGGCCGGTTTATGTTCAACGGGGAGGATATCACCGGGCTTCCCGCCCATGTCATTACGGGCAAGGGGATCTCGCGGACATTTCAGAATTTGAGGGTTTTTCCCAATATTTCAGTCCTGGAAAATATCCTCATCGGGCTTCACTGCAAAATCGACACCTCGTTGTGGGATGTGTATGCCAGGGTCCTGAAAACCCGGAAGGTTGAAAAACAGGCCAGGGAAAAGGCCATGGCCGTTCTTGAGCTTGCGGACCTTAGCGGAAGGCATGATACCCTGGCCAAAAACCTGCCTTATGGAAAACAGCGGCTCCTTGAAATCTGCCGGGCCATTGTGTCTGATCCTTATCTGCTTTTGCTTGACGAACCATGTGCCGGCATGAACCCGGTTGAAATGGACGATTTGGCCGGCTTTATCAGGATTCTGCAAAAAAAAGGCATCACGGTTTTTGTGATTGAGCACAATATGCGGTTTATTATGTCTGTGGCGGAACGGATTATCGTGCTGGCAAACGGAGCAAAATTCCAGGAAGGCACCCCTGTCGAGATTCAAAAGGATAAAAAAGTCCAGGCCATTTACCTTGGAGAAGAAGGAGACCTTTAATGCTGACCATCAATTCCCTGGAGTCGGGCTACGGTAAGATCAAAGCGCTTTTCGGCATCGACCTTGAGATTAAACAAGGTGAAATTGTGGCCTTGATCGGCGCCAATGGGGCCGGGAAAACCACATTTCTGAAAACGGTTTCCGGTTTGATCCAGGCCACCGGCGGGACCATGTCCTTTGAGGGCCAGAGCCTGAACCGCCTGGCGCCGGAAAAAATCGTGAACCTGGGCATCTCCCATGTGCCTGAAGGCCGTATGGTCTTTACCCAGAGAACTGTGGAAACCAATTTGCAGATCGGCGCCTTTGGAAGAAAAGACAAAAAAGCCATCCGGCAGGACATGGAAAAATATTATGAGATGTTCCCCATCCTTGCCGAGCGAAGAAACCAGAAGGCAGGAACCTTAAGCGGCGGGGAGCAGCAGATGCTGGCCATCGCAAGGGGGCTCATGAAACGGCCCAAATTGCTTTTCCTGGACGAACCATCCATGGGGCTATCACCGGTCCTGGTCAGCCAGATTTTTAAAACCATCAGGGAATTGAATAAAACCGGTTTATCCATCCTGCTGGTGGAACAGAATGTCAAAAAAGCCCTGAAAATCACCCAGCGGGCCTATGTGATCGAGCTGGGCAGAATCGTACACCAGGGCAATTCCTGCGATCTGCTGGATTCGGAACAAATCAGGAAGAGCTATCTGGGAGAAGTATAAATTTCAGTGAAGATTTATTTTCGATCATCCTATTATAAGGGTGGTCTCAATCAAGAAAGGAGACAGGAATGAAAAAGCTATTGACGAGTGTATTGTGTTTTATGGTTTTGTTTGGCCTTTGTGCCTCAAAAGGGATGGCAGGACCATCCAAGGACGGGGTGGACATGGAAAACAAAACTGTTATCCTTGCCGGTTATGATGCCTGTACCGGAAAATACGGGGACTATGGCCTGGATGACAAAAGGGGCCAGGAGATCGCTGTTGAAGAAATCAATGCAGCCGGCGGAATTGCAGCCGGCCCGTTAAAAGGATTTCAATTAAAACTGGAATTCTTTGATGACCGCGGCGATCCAAAAGAATCTGCCAATGTTGCCAAAAAGATCGCTTCAGGCAAATACCTGGCCGCTCTGGGACCCACCATGAGCAGTTGCGCCCTGGCCTCAACCCCCATCTTCAGCCGGTACGGCGTAGCCAATATCATTACCTATGCCAATGCCAGCACGATTACGGAACAGGGGTTTGACAACCTGATCCGCCTGACCTATACCACCAAGAGCATTTCAGATTTCATGGTCTTGACCAGCAAGGATGAATTTAAAGCCAAAACCATTGCCATTATCAGCGAAAACCAGGACTATGGCCAGCAATTGCGCAAATACGCCATTGATAAAGCCAAGGAAACCGGTCTCACCATTTCAACAGATGATGTCATCACACCGGGACAGGATGTGGACTTTTCATCGGTTCTTTTGCGGGCTAAAAATCAGAACCCGGATGTTCTCCTGCTGTTTGTTACCTATAATGAAGGCGGGATGATTGCAAAACAGGTCCGTAAAATGGGATGGGATATAATTCTGTACGGTCCGGATGCCCTGACCGCTCCTAAATTTTTTGAGCTTGCCGGAGATATGGACAAAATCTATCTGTCTTCGCTTTTGTCCCTGGATGTGACCCAGCCGGCCGCCAAAACTCTTGTGTCTGAATTTGAAAAAAAGCATACAGGACTGCCGCCTCTGTCAGCCATATATGGATATGATGCCGTCAAAGTGGCTGCAAAGGTCATTGAAAACGGAGGGGTCGACCGGGCGTCTTTTATCAAAAATTTAAAAGATGTAAAAGCGCCGGGTGTGGGATCACCCATGTACCAGTTCGATAAGAGCGGGGAAGGGCTTGTGCCGCCCCTGGTGGTCAAATCCGCCCAATGGCATAAAGATCAGCAGTAATAAATTACCCCTGCATGTCCGGGAATCTCACCCGGATATGCAGATTCTCCTCCATCCTGAAGAAATCCTCTAAAATTTAAAATTCAGAAAGACCTTTTTTATAATTTTTATCATTTCCGTCCTGTGGAGCAAGATCCAGGGTGATATTGACTTCCATGTGAAAGATACGATATCCTGCCCTGACGGCATCAGCCCTGAACCGGCTTTTGTATACGGATAGAGAGTCTTGAAAAGGAAAGGAAATTTTATGCATCCAAGCGTCCTGATTATGGATGATGAAAGAAGGGCTTTTACCCGCGCATTGTCCAAAAGGAATCATATCGATGCCTGATGGTCTTTTCAACCGGCTGCCGCTGCCCCGGACCCTGCGGCGGCAATTGATGCTCGCTTTGTCAGGGCAGGCGGCCCTGATAATCGCAGGCGGTCTCATTGCCATCTATGGACTGAATCTTTTTTCTCATACGGCAAAACATCTGGCCGAAGAGCGCCTGGTTCATCTGCAGGAGGCCCAGGACCTGTTGGCGTCTGCCTTGTTTATAGAGCGTGAAACCCATAACCTTCTGACCGCTGATTCCCCTGACAGGGTAAGAGCCGGATATATGGAAATTCTGAAAAAGATGGATGCTCTGGATGCAATTGTCCTGTGCCTGGGCCGTGCTGCCGATAACCTTAAGGTGCTGTCCCTGTATCAGTCAGACCAGGTTTTGCGCAATACTGTCAGTATCGTGGCCCAGTTACGCCTGAATATATTGGATGACCGTATTGGCCCCACCGGGACTGAAAAGCAGCAAAAGATGCTTCAGCATTTTCATATTGAGCTGGAGCGCCAGGTGGATTCCCTGGCTGATGCAGCCCATGAGCTGTCCGCCCGGTTTACCGCGGACTATCAGGACAGCATCAGGCATCTGATCGAAAAATCGGACCGGGATCAGAGGAGGGTCCTGGCATTTCTTACCGCCAGTATTCTTCTGGCCTGGCTGTTTTCCAGATATCTTTTGAACCGGCGCCTGGCTGAGACCAGGCTCAGCCTCATGGAAAGGGAAGAAACGCTGAGGGCGATCATTGATGCCGCACCGACTGCGATCATTGACCTGGACCTTAATGGGAACGTGTATTCCATCTGGAACCGGGCGGCTGAAAAAATGTTTGGAAGGAGCGCCAGGGAAGCCATCGGCCAGCCCCTCCCTGTGATGGGGGTGAAAAACGAAGAAGAATTCAACCGTCTAAAGGAACAGATAAAAAAAGGCCTGAGTCTGAACGGCGCTGAAATTCATCAAAAAAAACGTGACTGCACGCCAGTGGACTACAGTGCCCATGCCGCCCCCCTGTATGACACTGAAGGCAGGGTTGCGGGTGCCATCGGGGTGCTGGTGGACATCACGGCAAAAAAAGAGGCTGAAAAACAGCTCAAAAAATCCCATGATGAATTGGAGGTACGGATACAGGAACGTACGGCTGAATTATCCAGGGCCAACCGGCAACTGATGGCGGAAGTAAAGACCCGGGCCCGGATGCAGGAACATCTCAGGGAGCAGGAGGAAAAGCTCATCGAGGCCCAGCGGATTGCCCGGCTTGGAAACTGGGAGCATGACCTTGCCCGGAACATGGTATCATGGTCTGAAGAGACTTACCGGATCTTTGGCGTTTCCCTGGAAAATTTCACCCCCACTATGGAAAACCTGATGGAAAAGATTCATCCCGAGGACAGGGAAGATGTAAAAGACTATATCGAATCCGCTATCCGGGATAAAACCCATAGTGAACATATCCACAGGATCATTCTTCCTTCAGGGGCACTGCGTTATGTTCAGACCCGGGCGAAAATGATACGTGATGACCGTGGGATGACCGTGAAAGTGGTCGGTACCACCCAGGATATTACAGACCGCATAAGAGAAGAACAACTGGCGCTCAAGAAGGCATTACAGCAACGCACCCTGCTTGAAAATATCCCTGACCTGATTGTGCGGTATGATACGGAACTGAGACAGGTCTATGTCAACCCGGCCTGGGAAAAATTAAGCGGTCTGCCGGCCGGTGAGGTGACCGGCAAAAGATCCGAAGATATACCAAAGGGATTAAACCCAGTCACCCCCGGATTTCTTGAAAGATTAAAAAAAGCTTTGCATACCGGGCTTTCCCAGGAAATTGAATTCAAATGGTTTAATACAGAGGACAGGCTTTTTTATCTGGATTACAGGGTTGTACCGGAATTTGATCAGAACGGCAGGATTATCAGCCTGCTTTCCGTTGGCCGGGATATCACGGAGCGAAGGGAAATGGAAAATGTCCTGCGGGAGAGCGAAGACACCCTGAACCGGGCACAGGCCATGGCTCGGATCGGCAGTTGGAGCCTGGACATCCTGAAAAACATCCTGAAATGGTCCCGGGAAACATACCGGATTTTCGGAATCCCGGAAGACCGAGCCATGACACTGGAAGCATTTGCCGCCTGTATTCATCCGGCAGACAGGGACCGTGTGCTAAAGGCCTGGGAAAGTGCATTGACAGGTTCCGGGTATGATATCGAGCATCGAATCCTGGTTGATGATCAGATCAAATGGGTGCATGAACATGCAAAACTGCAATTTGATGATGATGGAAATGCCGTCGTTGGTATCGGCACAGTCCGGGATATCACTGAAGAGAAAAAGATGCAGTCAGCACTGGCCCGGGCCGACCGTCTTGCTTCCCTCGGCCTTTTGTCAGGCGGGATCGCCCATGAAATCAGAAATCCGTTGAGCGGCATCAGGCTGTTCCTGGATATTCTGGAAGATGAAACACGTTATGACCGTTCCGAGTCCGAACTTGAGCTTTTGAATGATATCAATGTCAATATCAACAAGATCGACACTATTATCCGGCGGGTTTTATCCTTTGCCCAGCCCGACCGGTCCGTTACAGGGCCCCTTGATATCAATTGCCTGATTGAAGAAACCCTCTCCCTGTTTGACAGCAGACTCAGGAAACACGGTATAAAAAAAGAGATAAGATTATGCAAACCCATCCGGCCTGTGAATGGTGACATGGTAGGCCTCCAGCAGGTTGTCGTGAATATTATCTCAAATGCAATCGATGCCATGGCGGCTAACGGAACCCTTTCCATAGAAACTTATCAATCGGAATCCGATTTCTACAGCGGCCGGAAGATCTCCGGGATCAGGATCAAAGACACAGGGGCCGGGATCAAACCGGGGGACAGGGGCAATGTCTTTAATCCTTTTTTTACCACAAAATCAAACGGGACGGGTTTAGGACTTGCTATTTCCTATCAGATCATACAGCGGCATGGAGGCGTGATCTCCTTTGAAAGCCATGAAAAAGAGGGAACCGTATTTATCATTGAGCTGCCGTCAATGGCAGAAGGATAAAAGGAGGAATCAGATGGATCATCCATATCGGCCACAAGATTTTTTCAGGATTTGCCGGACACTGGTTCCGGCCATAGTCTGTTTATTCTTTATTTCAGCGGTTTTTGCTTATGGAAGCGATACTGATCCGTCGTCTTCCGGAGCCATGGCTCAGATGGTAGCGGCAGCGGCCCGGATCAGCCCTCCCTGGGACGGCCCTGTGTCCGGTCCGCCCGGCATGAAAGGGAAAAGGATTGCCATGGTCTGTGAGGATCTGCGTAATGGAGGCATCCTTGGGGTGGCCCAGGGGGTGCAAAAAGCAGCGGAAGTCATACAGTGGGATGTCAAGGTTTTTGATGCAGGAGGTACAGGCCAGGGCAGGGACAAGGTCATGGCCGATGCCCTGGACATGAATCCGGACGGCCTTATCCTGGTGGGTGCCGATGCCGGGGTCATGAAACCACTTTTGCTGCCCTTTGCCAGGCAGGGAATCCCTGTCATCGGCTGGCATGTGGGGCCTTTGGCCGGGGCTTTGACCGGTGGCCCGGTCTCTATGAATATATCAACCGATCCGCTGGAGGTAGCCCGGGTGACAGCCGCAGCCGCTGTCGTCAATTCCGGGGGCCGGGCCGGTGTTGTGATTTTTACCGATTCCAATTTTAATATCGCCATGACCAAAGCCGAAGCCATGGCAGAAATCATCCGGAAAAGCCCGGGAAGCACCCTGCTGGAATTCCTGGATATACCGATTTCCCAATGCGCTGAACGCATGCCAAAAGTCACCCGCGAACTGCTTGAGCGCCATGGTGAAAACTGGACCTGTGCCCTGGCCATCAATGATATTTATTTTGACTATGCCGTGCCTGAGCTGATCAAACTCAGCCAGAGCACGAAGCATATCAGGTTTCTGTCTGCCGGGGACGGAAGTCCGTCCGCTTTTATGCGGATACAGGCCGGCATCTGCCAGATCGGTACTGTGGCAGAACCGCTGAGCCTGCACGGGTGGCAGGCAGTGGATGAACTCAACCGCCTCCTGGCCCGTCAGCCGGTGAGCGGTTATATCGCTCCCGTCCATCTGGTGACACAGGACAATGTCAAGCACGACGGCGGCCCGTTGCTGAAATATGATCCTGACAACGGTTACCGGGACATTTACCGCCGGATCTGGAAATGATAGATAAGGAAATGCATCAATGTTTAACCGATTTTTAAACCGGGTGCCCATGCCGAAAAGCCTTCAGCGGCAATTCATGCTCGCTTTGTCAGGCCAGGCTGTTCTGATTGTTGCAGGTGCCCTTATTGCCGTCTATGGGATGTATTTTTCCTCTGACACGACAAAACGCCTTGCCGAGGAACGCCTGGTTCATCTGCAGGGGACTCAGGACCTGGTGGCCCATGCCCTGTTTATCGAACGGGGGGCTTATAACCTTTTGACCGCCGATTCCTATGACAGGGTCCGGGCCGGGTATCTTGAAATTCTGAAAAAAATAGATTCCCTGGATGCCATCGTTCTGTGCCTGGGTCATGCCGAGAACAATCTTAAGGTACTGGACCTGTACCAGGCCAGCCAGCTTCTTCGTAACACCGTCCACATTGTGGCCCAACTGCGCCTGAACATATTGAATACCCCTGGGGATTTTTCCGGACCGGCAAACCGTCAGGAGACGCTGCGGCATTTCCATACCGGGCTGGAGCTTCAGGTGGAATCCCTGACTGCTGCGACCCATGATCTGTCTGTCCGGTTTACCGAGGATTATCAGGACGGCATCAGACAACTTACATTCAAGTCTGCCCGGGATCAGAGACGGGTCCTGGCATTTCTTGCCGGCAGTGTCCTTTTTGCCTGGCTGTTTTCCAGATATTTCCTGGGCCGTCATGTGGTGATGCGGCTGCGTCGGATCAGTGAGTGTCTTAAGATGGATGAAACAGGCGCTGTTCCTCAAACGGTCCCGGTTGAGGGGGAAGACGAGATCAGCCATATGGCCCGGGCTGTGAACCGTTTTCTTGATGAGAGAAGACTTCTGGCCGAGGCCCAGCACAGCCTCAGGGAGAGGGAAGAAACGCTGCGGGCCATTATTGACGCTGCCCCGGCCGCAATCATTGATCTGGATCTTGACGGTAACATCCATTCCATCTGGAATCAGGCTGCTGAAAAAATGTTCGGATGGAGTGCCCTGGAAGTCATGGGCCGGCCCTTTCCAGTGTTGGCGGAAGGCCTGGAAGAATTCGGGAACTTACAGGAACAAATAAAAAAAGGTCTGAGCTTGAACGGCCATGAAGCCTGCAGGAAAAAACGGGACGGCACGATAGTGGATTACAGCATCCATGCAGCTCCCCTGTATGATCCTGAAGGCAGGGTTTCCGGCAACATAGGCGTGCTGGTGGACATCACGGACCGTAAACTCCTGGATGGCCGGTTGCAGCAGAAAAATGCAGACCTGGAGCGCAGCAATGCAGAACTGGAAGATTTTGCCTATATCGTTTCCCACGACCTGAAAGAACCCTTGAGGAGTATTCATAGCTTTTCATCCTTTCTCTTGGAGGATCACCGGGAAAACCTGAATAGCGAGGGGATTTCCCACCTGGATATTGTCCGGCAGTCTGCCAAACGGATGGAAGCGCTGCTGGATGATCTTCTGACCTATTCCCGGGTGGGCCGGGTCGAGATGGCTAAACAGCCGACAGACCTTAGCCGGGTTGTATCCGGCGTGCTGGATGATCTGAGGACCCTTTTGGCAGAAAAAAATGCTAGTGTCCTGGTGGCCAAAGACATGCCAAAGGTTATCTGCGACCATGTACGGATCGGTGAAGTATTCCGCAATCTTGTTGAAAATGCTGTGAAATACAATGATCATGAGAAAAAGCACATTGAAGTGGGGTGGCTGCCTGATAAAAAATCAGGAAAAGGCGTACCGGTATTCTATGTCCGGGACAACGGCATCGGAATCCGGGAAAAATACCTGGACACGGTATTCAAGATTTTCAAACGGCTCCACGGCCGGGAAGAATACGGCGGAGGAACCGGCTCAGGGCTGACTATTACCCGCAAGATTGTTGAACGCCACAGAGGACGGATATGGATTGAGTCTGAATTCGGCAGGGGCAGTACCTTTTATTTTACTCTTGGACCGGATTCATGATAGGGTAAAAAGATAGTGATGTGATGCTACAGAGCCTATTGAGATGAATCCTTTAACCGTTAAGGAGAATTTTGTGACAAAGGATAACCGGCCCATCCTGGTCGTGGAAGACAGCCCGGAAGACTGGCTGATTCTGCTGCGTGCCGTTGAAAAAAGCAATTTAAAAAACAAGGTCATACGTGTGAAGGATGGCGATGAGGCACTGGATTATCTTCACCATAGAGGTGATTTCATTGACGCCTCCCGGGCGCCGCGGCCGGGGATTATCCTGCTGGATCTAAACCTTCCCGGGATAAACGGGCTTGAGGTCTTGAGCGAAATTAAAACAGCCCCCCAACTGCGAACCATTCCTGTTGTGGTCCTGACCACTTCCAGGGATGAGCGTGACATAGAGGCTTGTTACCAGCGGGGAGCGAGCAGTTTTATCAGCAAACCGGTGGATGCAAAAGAATTTCTGACAGCTATTACCCGGCTTAAGGATTACTGGTTTGAAATTGTCATTCTTCCAAAAGGGAACAAATAAGATGGAAAACAGGAACATCCTGGTCCTGATTGTGGATGACAATCCTGATGATGTACGGATATACCGGCGTATGCTGGAACATTACGGCAGTCATGCGTGGCAGATTACAGCGGTCTCTTCCGGTGAAGAAGGACTCAAGTTTCTCTCACGGCAGACAGTAGATTGTGTGCTGCTGGATTACCGGCTTCCGGATATGGATGGGCTTGAATTCCTTGCCGAGCTGAACCGGCAGCCAAAGCCCCTTGATTTTCCCATACTCCTTTTAACCGGACAAGGGGATGAACATGTTGCGGTCAAAGCTATGAAATCCGGTGCATCCGATTACCTGATCAAAGGCAGCCTGGAAGGGAATATGCTTTATCATGCGGTTTTCCATGCCATTGACCGGGTCTTCGGACAAAAAGAGCAGCAGCGGTATTATGAATTTTTGAAAATCCTGATGAATACCATACCCAACCCTCTTTTTTTCAAAGATCAGGAGGGTCTTTTCAGCGGATGCAACAAAGCGTTTGAAGATCTTGTGGATAAATCCAGGCAGCAGATCATCGGCTGCAGCGGGTATGATTTGTTTTTGCCGGACCTGGCCGCTGAATTTGAAGAAATGGAAAAAATTCTTATCCGGGAGACCGTCATCCAGACAAGGGAATTGACAGTACCCGGAGCTGACGGGCAAGAAATGAACATGATCTGTTATCTGGCAGGCTTCAGGGAAATCGACAGTGATCATGACAAAATACTTGGGGTCCTCCTGGATATCACTTCCCGGAAACAAACCGAAGCCAGGCTGCAGCAGACCCGGGTGGAACTTGAAAAAACCGTGGACCAGCTCCGGGAAGCAAACCGGCAGATTATTGATCAGCAGAAATCGGTAATTGAGGAAGAGAGGCTCAAGGTCCTGCTCCAGATGGCCGGGGCAACGGCCCATGAATTAAACCAGCCTTTAACGGTACTGCTTGGTAATATTGAACTGCTGGAACTGGATGATTACAAGCCTGAGTCCATTCGAAATCTGATTCCTGAAATCAAAAAGGCGACCCGCCGGTTATCTGATACGGTTAAAAAAATCCAGACCATCGACCGGTATAAAACCAGGAAATACGATTCAAATACCGAGGTTGTGGATATTCATGACGAGCTGAGAAACGATATCAACCGGGCCATGGTAAAAATGGCGGATCTGTCTGTCCGTGACGAGCTGACAGGGCTTTATAACCGGCGGTATATGAATGAGGTGCTCGAAAATGAATTCAACAGGGCTTTGCGGTATGGAACAAAATTATCCTGCATTCTTTTGGACCTGGATTATTTCAAACAGGTCAATGATAATTTCGGCCATGCCTGTGGTGATGCCGTATTGTTGGAGTTTGCCCGGAGGATTTCAGGAAACAAGCGGCAATCGGACTATGCATTCCGTTATGGCGGTGAGGAGTTTTTGCTCCTCCTGCCTCAGACTGATACAGGGGGTGCCTGCATTGTGGCTGAGAATCTTCTTTCCTTATGCCGGCAGAATAAATACACATTCAGCCGTCACTCTTTTGTTGTGACCATGAGTATGGGAATTGCCGAGAGAGAGGATTGCGGCGCCCTGAAGCCAAAAGACCTGCTTGCTTTTGCAGACAAAGCCCTTTACCAGGCAAAAGCAGACGGCAGAAATTGTATCCGCCTGTTTGAAGAGATCAACAAACAGGCCGTACCAAAAGAATTATTCCAGGGTCCTAAAGGGATGGCTTATATAAAAGGACAGTTGTCCCAGGTTCTGCTGAAAACAAAGAAAACGGCTGTTGCCTCCATAGAATCCCTGGTTCAAAGTATTGGAAGCGGACAATTTGATGAAATCCGGCAGACCCAGAACATTATTTCCTTTTTGTGCAAAAAGATGCATTTCCCGGAAAAGATCGTCCAATCCATCAAACACGCTGCATCCCTTCACAATGGATTCAAAGTCCTGCTTGGTGATGAGATTCTTTTAAAAACAGGTGAGCTGACCCATGAAGACAGAAAAAGAATCCAATATTTACCTTATCTCCAAATGGAACTGGCTAATCAGTTTGATTTTTTTTCCGAAGAAAAATCCATATTGCTGTATCACAATGAAAAGTATGACGGGACAGGGTATCCTGAAGGCCTGAAAGGAGAAGAAATCCCTTTTGGAGCAAGGGTTTTTGCCATTGCCCGGACCCTGGTCTCCCTGACTTCGGACAGACCTTACCGCAGCCGGTTATCAAATGAAGATGCAGTTTCGGAAATGGTCAGGAATGCAGGTACTCAATTTGATACACAGCTTGTCATGGCTTTGCTGGATACGCTTGTTGAAAACGGGTTGTTTGATGTTTCACAAAAATTTATTTCAGAACAGAAAAAAATATTAAAGGTGGAATAAGAAATGGAAAAAGCAGCATCCATTATTATCCGGAAAATTAAAGGGTTTCCCCCTCTGCCGGCTGTTGCGGCAAAACTCATTAAACTAACGGGAGATCCGGACAGCTCCATTGAAGACATCGCTGCCATAATAAGCATGGACCCGTCTTTTGCCATCGAAACGCTCAGGCTTGCCAACTCCCCCATCTGGGGACGAATCCACGGGATTGCTTCCATCAAAGAAGCCCTGTCCGTCCTGGGGATATCAGCCGTACGGGATTTGATTCTGTCAAAAGCAGTTTTTAACAGCTTTAAGCACATCGGCAAAACCGGAAAAGCTTTTACGCAAAAATTCTGGGAGCATTCTTTTTTATGCGGTCTTGCCGCCAATATGATTGCTGACGATTTAAAGGCAAACAAAGACAGTTGTTTTATTGCAGGCCTGTTGCATGATATCGGAAAACTGGTAGTCTATCTGGCATTACCCGGTGAATTTGTCAGAATTGCCGACCAGTCAGAAGCAAACCTGTTCGGCAGTCTCAAATATGAATCCAAGATTATCGGGGTTACCCATGACCGGGTCGGGCAGTTGCTGCTGGAGCACTGGCTGTTCCCCCAGGACTTGATTTTTGCAGTGGGGTATCATCATCACCCTCAAAAGACGGATGAAATTAGCCTTGTGCCCATGATTGTCAATATAGGCGATATTATTTCCAATTGCGTGCAGGTTCAAGATGAGACCCAGCTTGATGAAAATGCTTGCTGTGCATGGATTACAAAGGGACGTACCGCATTCTTTAAAAAACACGATAAAGACTGGAACAGCTTAAGGCTGTTACAGTATATTGAAAGATTGACAACATTGAAAGAAGAGAACATTGAAACAATGCGGCTGTTTCTTTCATAATCTTTCACCGGCCCTTGATATTTTGCGCCATCTCTTGACAAAAAAGACTTTCAAGCTTAATTGAAAGTGATGAAAAATGGAAGCAATAAAGGGATTCAACGGTTGCTCAACGCCACCCGGTTCACCATTATGGGAATCCGGTCTGCATGGTCCAATGAAGAAGCCTTCCGGCAGGAAGCCCTTGTTTTAATCCTGGTCATACCGGCCGGGCTTCTGATCGGAGAAACCTTTGTTCAAAAAGGATTGTTTATTTGTGCCTGGCTCCTTGTTCTTGTGATTGAGCTTTTAAATTCAGCCCTTGAATCCGTAGTCGACAGGATTGGGTATGAAAAACACCCCTTGTCAGGCCAGGCCAAGGATATGGGGTCAGCAGCCGTATTTATCGGTATCTCAATATCCTTCATTATATGGATATCCATTATCTGTGAACGCTTTATCATCTAAATTAAAACAAGATAGCGAAATTCTAAAAAAAGCTGTGGTAAACAGGTATGTGTTTTTTACAGGCTTTCTATACCTGTTTACCTGGGTGATGAGCCTCATCGGCGGAATGCCGCCCATCCGCCTGGCCTGGCGGCTGGAAATCCCTTTGCTGCTCAGCATGTATTATTATTTTAATGCCGTCACGCGTCCTTCAAAACAGCAGGCGCTTGTAACCGCCATTCCCCTTGTTTTGATATATGGTATTTTTGAGGCATATTTCATGTCATTCGGAAGGCTTTTGCGCATCATCGAGGTAAAAGAATTCCCTGAGCTTCTGGTGGTTTTGCCTGTGTGGGCCATTATTCTGATTGTACTTCTTTTTTGCCTGCCGCTTGCGGCGTTTATAAAGCTGTTGCGGCGCGACCGGGTTTCTTGGATGGTATTCGGGGCATTGCCTTTTTTCTTTCTTATGCTGATGACAGAGTTTTCACCAGATTATTTTCTTGCCGCTTTTGAGAAGGTTCAGGTTAAGGTAACGCTTTGGTCCGATATCCAGAGTGCTGAAGATAACGGAAGAATCTGGATGATGATGTATCATGAGGCCAAAAGGAATTCCAATCTTAAAAAGATGAAAGATTATAAGGACAATCCTCTCTTTTTAAAAGAGACAGAGGATATTGTTTTTAAACTTAATTCCCTTGAAATAAAAAAAAATATTCATCTTGTCGTGCTTGAAAGTTTTGTTGATCCAGAACTGTTCAAGGATTTGACCTTTTCCAGGAAACCGGTTCATCCTGAGTTTGAAAAAATTTTTAAAAATAAAGGGTCTATTTCCATATCCCCTGTGTTCGGCGGCGGAACCGCCCAGGCGGAATTCGAAATTCTCAGCGGTGTGCCTGCTTTTGAAAAATTATCCGGGATAGAATTCGATGTGTTTACAGGCAAAGGAACCTATGGTCTGCCTGCTATTCTTGGCAAAGCCGGATACCATACCATGGTCACCAATGCCTATAAGCCGGATTTTTTTAATTCCATTAATGCCTACAGCGGGCTTGGATTTAAAAAAAGCTATTATCCGAGAGAATATGCCAAGGGTCGAGACACCTATCTTTCAACCGGTGATGTCACAGGTGAAAAATACATGTTTGACGGCGATCTCTTAAAACAGAACCTTGCTTTTATGATGGAGTGGAAAAAATCCAATCCCGGTGTCCCGCTTTTTAATTATGTGATAAGTATTTATGGTCATTTCCCCCATCAGATGAACGAGAAAAAAAGGCCTGTCCTGATTGATGTCAAAGGCACCATCAAGGACGGGCATCTTGAGAACTGTATCAACCAGTTTTATTACCGGACACAGGCTCTTGCCGAATTTATCAATGAAATTAAAGCCCTGGACCCTGAAAGCCTTGTGATCTTCATCAGTGACCATCTCCCCTGGGTTTATGGGCCCGAGACCTATAAAAAACTAGGTTATGCGGCAGGTAAAAAGGATTCTGAGCATATCAACCGAGCCTTCTTTTTTGAAAACGGCCGGGCCGTTCACTATGACACCATTCACCATTATGATATCCCGGACATCATTCTTAATTATATTACCGGGGGAAGCCATTGTGAGAGCCATGCCTGTAATTTTTTGCCATCTAAGAAACCGGTTTTGGCAAAGGATTATGAAGAAGCCTATATGACCATCATGTCCAATGCCATGAAATAAGGGGTAGGGATTGTTTATCAAAAAAATTATATTGGCTGTTTTATTGATCCTGCTGCTGATCGTTCCGCTTACCAGGCTCGATGCCCCGGCCGGGGGCGGGAAACAATCCGGGACCGGGATTTCAAAACAAACCCCGGCTCCCCAAAGGTATGTGGTCAAAGGATCGAAAATTATCGATGTAAAAAAACAAACTCCTCTTTTTTTCAGGGGCATTGGTTATTCTCCCTATCTGTCCAATGAAACACCCTTGAAGGGTGAGCCCCCGGGCAATGATGACCGTTATAAAGAGCATTTTGCCCTAATGAAAGAAATGGGCGTTAATTATATCCATGTTTTTCCCACAAAAATGCCGGAGAAATTTTTTAAAGAGCTGGATAAGACTGATATGCTTTACGGGCAGGATATCTGGATCTGGGCCTATGAAGAGGATTTTCTTTTTGAACCGTTTCTGTCCAAAACCATGGAGGATATTAAAGCCGCCATTGATCACGTGTACAAGACAGGCCGGCCGGACCGGCTGGTTTTGTTTTCCATCGGAGATGAACTCCAGGCCGATTCCGTGGTCCGGACCGATACCCGGCATCCCGGGGTCAAAAGCTTTAAAGGCAAGCATGTGAGTGTTGAAAACAGAACTCCCACGGAAATCGCCCTTGCCCGGCTGATTGACGGTGCCATGGATTATGAATTGACGCGTTACGGACAACGGCACCTCTATTGCCATACAAGCTGGACCCATATCGGTCCCATCGGCAACCGGCCCGATATTGAAGTGCCTGAAGAAAATATGATCCATCCGGATCTGGGCGATCTTATCTGTCTCAATATTTATACCTATGCTAAAGGGGTGCGCACTTCGCCTCCCGGTTCAGTCACCGGTACCCCTTATCAAGGTTACCTGGAAGAGTTGACGGCCCAGGCCGACAAGCCTGTATTCATAACCCAGGTCGGTCTTTCCACCTCCCCCTTTGAGCCGAAACCATGGGTGCCGGGGTTTGGGGGGCATAAAATTGAGGATGTGCCCAAGGCGTTTGAAGCCGTCTGGAAGGATATCCGAACGGCAAAGGGAAAAGAAAAAATCTGCGGGGTTTCCTTTTTTGAACTCAATGATGAATGGTGGAAGAGCGGTGAAGACCCGGCCGATTCCGCCCGCCATGAAATAGAAGACCCTGAAGAATGGTTCGGTTTCTACGAAGTGGGGCCGGATCAACGCCTGGTCCCCAAAGGCAGGATTCCGGAAACCATCAAAAAGTTGTACGGGAGTCCCTGACCCTCTCTAAGGTATTCAAAGGGGACGTTGAAACAAGTTTTTTAAAAGCAATGCCGAAATTCTTTAATTCATATATGCAGATGCCGTCCACACTGAGTGCTCCGTCGGCAACAACCGTGTAGCCTGTATCGCCAGGGGCTGCATCTTTGATATGGGCGATAATCTCAATCTTATTATTTTCCGGTACAATCTGGCCCCGGTAAATCCATTCATGGGGCGTCCCGGTTAAGAGGCAGGGCTCATATTCATGGGGGTCGATACGAAATTTTTTAAAAAGAAAAAAACGAATGGCCTGGAGAAAGGATTCAATACCAAGCGAGCCGGGGCAGACAGGATCCTGGTAGAAATGAGCGTTAAAGAACCATTCTTTTGGATCAACCGTTTTTATGGCCTTGACATATCCTTTTCCATATAAACCTGCATTAAAATCTAAAATTTCAATCTTATCAATCATCCTGAGTGCTTTGGAGGGCATCCCGGAATCTGTATCTGTTTTATGATCATCAGGAGTCATGGGGGCATCATCTTTAAATTCAAACAGCACGGGTTTCAGGTTTTTTTCCGGAAAATTTTCGAATTTACAATTCCTGATCCCCACTTGATTGGCAAGCACCTTGCCCGTAAAAAAACCAAAATTAGTGCTTCCTTTATAAATCAGGTCTTTATTGTTCAGCATGTCTATTTCAAATTCCTGGATAATCATGCCCCCGGCTTTGGAAACATCTTTCATGCGGGTCCTGATCACTATGGTGCCTGAATGCCTGGACAACGATTGAAATAAAACCGCCTTCCCCCCTAAATTTCTGAAATAGAGCCGGTCGCTGCTTACAAGGGCGGAGCCGGCATAAGCAGCCAGCCATCCGCAGGGCTGGAGGGCAATCTCAAGCAAAATACAAAACGGTATGGTTTGTGTCCGGTTGGCTTTAAAATACCAGGCATGTTCCGGAATATCATATTCGGTTTCGATCCATCCGCCGGGCTGCATTTTCCACTGGGGGTGATCAACAGTCATCACCCTGTCCATAAAAAAATAAGGAGGCCTTGGAAGACGGGCAATTTTTCGTTCCTGGTCAAATCCCAGGTATTTTTCTCCAAAGGCTTCGGAAGGATTCCCTTCAGCAAAGGCAAGGATGCTGTCTTTTGAAAAAAGAGGTTTTTTTTTAAATTTATCCGTTAAAGAAGGATCGGTTATGGCCTCAAAACCAGTGATGCTGGCCACAACGACATTCTCTTCATTAAAAAAAGTGAAATAACCAATGATTCTGTTTTTGGTTTCTTCACTGACAATAAATAGAATCCTGAAGTCACCCTTAAGATTATTAAAGGATGCATACAGCCTTAAGCTTGCAATATAGACCGGCAGGCAGACCTGGCCCATTTTTTCACGGGACCAGAGTATGGCAGCCTGGAATGCCGAATCCAGCATCATGGGGTCAATAACCCATCTTGAACCGGGATAGTTTTTAATCCACTCTTCCGGATGTGGGGAAAGCCGGGTGGTGATTTCAATTCCCTTTTCAGAATATCCGCTGATGGATTTGATGGATTGCATCCTATCCCCATGAAAAAGGGTAGAAGAATATGCTTCTTTTGCAGATAACGAATAGGGTGAAGGTTTCATGAAAGCATCGCTGGAAAGCACAGGCGGAGCCGGGCGGCCGTCCTTTAAGATGATTCTGCAGCTTGAATGAATAAACGCATCACGGCCATTGTTGTCTTCTGATACAATATTGCTGGGGATCACCCATTTTGTCCCTTCGGGCTGACATTTCCCGAGATTGACAGACACCTTAATTTCTCCGTTACCGGGTTTAATTCCCTTTAAAAGGCGCATATTGTCCATTCCGGCAAATACAAGTCCGGGATTGTTTTTTTCAGATGCCTTGGCGTGGCATTCCATGATGATGGCAAAGGGAACCACAGGTTCGCCATTGATCTGATGTGATAGCAATACCGGCGATGTATGAATCCCAAAGGAAAATGTCATGGCTTTTGACAGTTTCGGCTCTTTCGGCTTTTTCAAGGTTTCTGGGGCAAATCCGCCAATGATGACTTCCGGGCCGGTCAGGGTTTTATTTCCCATTTCCATTAAAAATTGTTCAGCCCCTTTTTTCAAAGGGATAAGGGCAATGCCTTTTTTTGTGAATTCTTTTCTTAAAGATTCATCCACCATGCCGCCTTCCCAGGGGCCCCAGTTTATGGAAAGATATTTACAAAAAGGATAGGTTGCTGCAAGTTTTTGCGCAGTCTTGTTCAATACCTCATTGGCCATGGCATAATCACACTGGCCCTGGTTTCCGGTTCTGGCTGCAATGGAAGAAAAAAGGACGCAATATTTAAGCGTATCCTTTTCTGAGGCAGACAATAATACCTCAAGCCCTTTGACTTTTGTTTCCAGCACCCGGGTGAACGGGTCTGTCTGTTTATCTATTATGAGTTTGTCATCAATGACGCCTGCACCATGGATAATAGCTGTTATAGGGCCGAACTCTTCTCTTACGGCCTTAAAAACAGAAAAGATTTCATTATTATTCCGGATATCGGCAGAGAAATATTTGACCTTTGACCCATATTGCCGCATGACTTGAATATTATTTTCTATTTGTCGATGGGAAATGATTTTTTGATATTCTTTTTCTATATCAACAGGTCTTGGCATCCGGCCGTTAAAGATGTGGGTCAATATGGCTTTTTTCAGTGCGGCAGGCTCATAAAGGTTTTTTGCCCATTCCGGTTCGGATAAGGTCAGGGAAGTCCTGCCGATGAGGATCAGCACCGGGGAATGTTTTTTGGCGATTTCAATGCCACAGGCGGCTGTCACGCCCCTGGCACCGCCGGTAATGATCACCACATCCTCTTTGTTCAGATATAGGGCCTCATGATCAATGTCCTGGTCCACAAGATCCGGGATATTGCAGAAATCTTCATCCAGACCCATCTCAACAGCCCCATGGGTCATCATCAGGGAGACAGCGGCTTCTGCATGTTGAACGGCTTTTTCCTTTGAATCCGGTAGATCCAATGCCCGGCACAACACGTTTTTCCATTCAAGATTAGCGGTTTTTGCAAGTCCGGCAAGCCCGCCATAAACAGGATCGGTGCCAAAGGCTTTGCCGTCAAATCCAAAACCGCCGCCTAAAAAGGAGACAACAGCAAAAAAGGCACCTTTTTGTTTTGCCGCATTCATCAGATAACCGGCATTGGTCCGGACCAGGAGAAAAGCGGATTTTAAAAACCCGATCCCGGCAGACGACAAAGCCTTGTTGAATGCATCAGGCACAATGACAATCCCTGCCGCATCAGGACATTCAGGAATCTTTCCATCCCTGATATCAATAAGACAGCAAGGTATTCCCAGTTTTTTAAATTCTATCTGAAACTGTTCCGATATACCGGCGCTATCCTTTGTGATATATACTTTTTTTTTTAGCGGCAGTTCTATTTTAGCGCCGTTGTAAAACCGGATCTCATTGGTGGGATATTTTTTTAATGAGACGATCTTACGGGTCAGGGGCATATCCGGATTGACCCTATCCGGCTTTGCGGATGATTCAGGGTCAGGCAAAGGCGTTTTCTTGACAGGTTCCGGCAGTGAATTCTGATTATCCTTTGAAAGAAATTCGATAATTTCCCTGATGGTTTTCAGTTTCCCGATATCATCCGATGAAATCCTTTCGATATGATCCAGTTCCTGTTCAAGCCTGGAAAGGATTTCCACCCGTTTGATGGAATCAATCCCCAGATCAGACTCAAGATTCATGGAAGGCTCCAGCATCTCATAAGGAAATCCCGTCAATTCACTGATGGTATTTATTAATAGGGTTGAAACGGTTTGATAAAGATCGGTTTTGGAATTTTTCAGTGTCTGTGTTTCAGTATCGGCCAAGATTGCCTGAGGAACAGGGTTGTCATGCCTGGCCTGATGCCGGATGGCAAGACAGATGTCCTGAAGTGTCCGGACAGAGCCCATGCTTTCGGTCGTTATGCCTTCACATCCTGGGATCTGTTTTTCAAGTTCTGAAATAATTTCAACTTTCTTGATTGAATCAATACCGAGATCCGATTCAATATCCATGTTTGATTCAAGCATTTCAGAAGGAAATCCTGTAAGCCGGCTCACAATCCCGAACAGAATTGTTTCAATCCCGTCATCCAAGTGTTCTGAAATGGGTTCGACATCTTGTACAAGGGTTACAGGTTCAGTTTCTTTTGGTTTTTCAATGTCATCAGAAAATTTCAACACAGAAGGGCCGGATGGAGAAAAGGCAAGATTGCGGGTCTGTTCCAGCATGCTTGCCAGGGTTTTGCTTGCCTGGGCCTGGGTGTCAAGAAATTTTTCATGGGCACTGGCGGTCCGTGCCTGAAGCTGTTGCATGGCTTCAAGTCCTTTTTCTACCATTTTCATGGCTTCAAGGGCCGGATAAAAATAGTTCCCGGACTGATTCTGCTTTTGTTGAGATGTCATATCCTCACCTTTTAATGTGGGCACAAGGTCAACCGGGTTTTTCCGATCTGCGGGGTTTTCCGGTTTTGATTGGGGAATATTGCATTTGTTCACAGGTTTGGGATTAGCACCGGTAAGTTCTATTATCATCCTTTTGGGGTCGATTTTTTCCCCGGGTTCCTCCCAGGGGGTAAGATCAATGGGAAACCCCTTTGACGCAATGATGCATAAAACACGGGCAAGATCTAAAATCCCGGATTTTTTTCCGCATGAGGCATCCAAAGAAACGGCTGTGATATCCCGGTCCTTCAAGATGGTTTTTGTCAGATCCGTGAGAACGGTTTTGGGTCCGACTTCAATAAAGGTCGTAACCTCTTTTTCAAACATTTTTTTTATATTATCAAGAAAGTTTACCGGGTTTATCAGTTGATTACCAAGAATCTCTTTGATTTTCGATTCTTCTTTATCATAGGAATCGCCTGTTGTGTTTGAAAACACCTCTATTTGAGTCGGGCAAAAAGACCTGGATGTCAGGCATGCGTTAAAAGGAGTGACTGCATCTTTTACAAGCCGGCTGTGAAAGGCGGCAGCCACAGGCAGCTTAACAGCCTTAAGCTTTTTTTGCCTGCATAATTTTTTTGCCCTGAGGATTTCATCGGTAGAGCCTGATAACACGCCCTGGGTCTGGCTGTTCCTGTTTGCCAGGATAAGATCCAGGTTTTCTTCTTTTATAAGGGCCTCAATATCAGCCAAAGATGCCTGGACTGCCAGCATACTGCCCGGATCACCACCGTTCATGGATTTGGCCGAGGCCATATATTTGCCCCTGGCTGCGGAAAGCTTAAAAAATGCGGGTTCATCCATCCACCCGGCCGAATACAGGGCACATAGCTCTCCAAAGCTGTGACCACAGGCCATTGCAGGGCTTATCTTGAATCGCTTCAGCACCTTCACCATGGCTGAGGAGATGGCACCGATAGCGGGCTGGGCAATATCGGTTTCACGAAGTTTATCTTCTGATCTGTCTTTTGGCTGTATATGGATGGGAAGCGGATAGATATAATCCTGCAGGGCTTTATAATCTTTATCCGTATTTTCACTTAAAAAGGATTGAGAAGCCGTTTTTAAGGTTTCCATGGCTTCAGGGAAAAGGGAGACCAGGTCTTTTCCCATACCCGTATACTGGCTTCCCTGGCCCGGGAATAAAAACCCGAGTTTTCCTCTTCCGGTATGGGTTGAAAAATAGACATCCGGATGCAACTGGCCTGTTCCAGCGCTTTCCAGGGCAGTATCCAGAAGCCTGACAATATCCTCGCCGGCTCTATATATCAGGAGCAGTCTGTATCTTTGATTCACATCAAAAATCATCCTGGAGTCATGGGACTTTTGAGCAATGGTCCGGTTAAGCTGCAATGCATCATCCAAGAAAGGAAGACTTGTCTTAAAGGCATTGATTCTTTTTAACACGCCTTCTTTTGTGTCTGATGAAAAAGCAATGATTTGAACCGAGCCATCCCAGGAAATATGGGTCTTTGAAGGACTGTATTCTTCCAGAACCACATGGAAATTACTGCCGCCAAAACCAAAGGCGCTGACACCGGACCTCCTGGGATAAAAAGAGGATATCCAGGGTTTGGATTCTGAGTTGAGGTAAAATGAGGAGTTTTCAATATTGAGTTCAGGATCAGGTTCAATTGCTTTTAATGTCGGCAAAATCACTTTGTTATAAAGGCTGAGGGCTGCTTTGATCATGCCTGCCGCTCCTGCTGCCGCTTTTGTGTGACCGATCATGGATTTGACAGAGCCCACAGCAATTTGATGCTTCCCGGAACAAGGGTCAAAACATAATCTTAAAGCTTCAAATTCCACCTTATCCCCCACGCGCGTACCGGTCCCGTGGGCTTCGACAAGTCCCACCGTGGAAGGATTGATGTCTGCTTCCTGGTAGGCTTCGTTCAAGGCCCTTAACTGGCCTTTTGAATCCGGGGCATAGATGGCGGATGTTTTTCCGTCGCTGGAGGTTCCCACACCTTTGATCACAGCATAGATTTTATCATTGTCTTTTTCGGCATCTTCAAGGCGTTTTAACACCAGCATTCCGATACCCTCTCCCAAAACAGTACCGTCGGCATCCTTTGAAAAAGGTCTGGCATCACTGGTGTGGGACAGAACCCCTGTTTTTGAAAAACACATGTGCATGAAAATATCATTCAAGGTGTCCACGCCGCCGGTGATGGACATATCACATTTCCCGGCTGTAAGTTCCATGACGGCTGTATGGATGGCGGATAAAGAGCTTGCACAGGCAGCATCGGCTACGGTATTGGTTCCTGAAAGATTCATGCGGTTGGCGATCCGTCCTGCCACCACATTGCCGAGAAGGCCGGGAAAGGAATTCTCCTGCCATTCAACATATCCGCCCTGAATCCGCTGAATGATTTCTTCTTTTTTTTCTTTGGTGATACCCGAATCTTCCAGGGCCTTTTTCCAGATGGGGTGGCCAAGCCGCGAACCCAGAGGGATGACCAGTTCCTGGGTGCCGGTGACCCCTAAAATAACATTGACCTTTTTTTGTTCCAGAAACGGGTGCCCCATGGGATAACCTGCATCTTCCAGGGCCATCCTTGCCACTTCAAGACCCAGGAGCTGGGATGTGTCGGTTGCCTCCAGATTGTTGGGAGGAATCCCGAAACTTAAGGGGTCAAAACTGACAGGGGGAAGAAAACCACCACGCCTGCAATAGGTATGATCCGGTTTTGCCGGGTCCTGATCAAAATAGTCGTTTAATTTCCAGTGGGTGTCGGAAGGAATGTCTTGAACGGCATCAATTCCGTTATACAAAAGATGCCAGTATTCTTTCAGGTTTCTGGATTTCGGGAAGATACATCCCATACCGATGATGGCAACAAAGGGTTTACTATAAGCTGTATTTTTTTTATTCATATTACTCAAATTTAGGATTTAAATAATTAAAATTATAGGCAATATACTTGTTTGAGGATTTAAAATGCACCCGGCCGCCAGGAATTTGACAAAAGTTTTACATAGGTATGGCTATCCTAAATAAGAAAGAATTTCCTTTAACGGCAAGGGCTTGGATGAACCGGCATCTATACCAATGTCGATGCCTTGAATTTTTAATATGGATGCACGGGTACAGACGCATGCACCGAAAAGAATGTTTAAAGCGATTTCTGCGGTTTTCCGGTTTTCATGAGATTCGAGAAAGCTTCCTTTGGCCCATTGATTAAATGCCCCGATGGAAGGCCCGCACCAGATCTGGTAATCCATCTTTCTGTGGGGGATGCCCCGGATGGCCCATTTTGAGGAAAGTCCAAGATAGGATCTGAATACCAGGGCCATTTTATGCCTGGGGTCGGCTTCTGCTTTCTCGATTTCCTTTTTGTTGTTGGTTCTGAGGAAAAATTCCTTTGTGGAAGTCCAGGCATCTTCAAAACTTGCCTGTAAAAATTTTTCCTGAATTTCCTGTCTTGATTTTTCGTCAATTTCATCAAACCGGCGGCAGGACTGGTATAAACGATACAATTTTTCAGCCCTGACAGGAAAGAGGGTCCCCCGTTTCAGAACCTGGACCCTTGCCCCGATTTCAAACATATCTGCGGCAGGAGCCATGGCCACATCAGCCTGATCCGCCTCAGAGAGCAATTTTTTAACATCGTCGCAGATTCCGGCTTCAACGCAGGACTGATTGACAGACCCGGTCAATATATAGGCTGCGCCCATTTGAAAGGCTGCAGCAGCCGATTCCGGGGTAGCTATCCCGCCGGCAAGACCCACACATAAAGGGTCTTTGTAATGATAGGTTTTCATGGATTCATTTTTCAGCGATATCATGGTCGGCAAAAGAGCCAGGGCCGGTCGGTTATCCGTGTGTCCGCCTGAATCGGCTTCTGCCGTCAGATCCTGTGCCATGGGGATATATTGGGAAAGCCTGGCTTCGGCTTCGGTGATCATTTGACTCAGAAGAAGGGACTGCACCAGTTTCATGGGCGGGGGTGAGAAAAACTGGCGGGCTATTTCAACCCTGGAAATTTTTGCAATGATCGTGTTGGGCGCGACAATATTACCGTTACGGTCCTCGTACAGGCCTTTGATCCGGTAATAGACAAGGGCCGGCGTCATGCGCAGAAATGCAGCCGCACTGATTTGCCGGATTTCATGTTTCAGATAAAGATTGACAGTGGCCATTTCATGGGCCGGGTCCATGAGGGAGTGGATCAGGTTGAATCCAAAGGGTTTGCCAGGCAAGGCGGTTTTCAGATCAATGATGGCATCTTCAATTTTATCAATGGAAAGACCACCGGCCCCAAAAAAACCAATCATTCCATGTTCAGCCATGGTTTTTACCATGGCGGCCGAAGCGATTCCATTGGCCATGGCACCGGCAATATAGGGGTATTTCAATCCGTGCCGGGTCATGAATCCCGCATCCCCCAGGTTTTCAGGACCTATTGAGGGAACATAGGCCCTGATTTTCATGACCTTGTCTTTTTTGAGTGAGTCTGTAAAAAAGCCGGCATCTTTGATGACAAAGGAGATCCGGTCATCAGTGTCTAACACAAAAAAAGGTTTTTTCACATGCAGGAGCAGATCTTTTAACAGCATTGAAGCTTCAGTTGTCATAATGTTCTTTTGCAACCTTTCAGATGTCGGATAATGGGTTTGCTTCTTCAAATTTTTTAAGCCATTCTTTTAACATGAATGGAATTGAAGAATCAATAAGGAAGTCCCTGGTCTTGAAACCGTATTTCAAAGGTCAGGCCGGTTTTGCTGTTTTTTGCAGTAATTTGGCTTTTGCATTGGGTGATAAGTTTTTTTACAATGGACAGCCCCAGGCCTGTACCCGGGCTTATGCCTGTCTCTATCCTGAAAAAGGGTTCAAAGATTTTTTTGAGTTCAAGAGGCTTCAATGGCCTGTAGGTGTTGGTGATGGAGAAGATCAGAATATCATTTTCCGGTTTTATGGCTTTGATTTCAATGACACCGGTTTCATCTGTGTATTTTACGGCATTATCCATAAGGTTTAAAAGAATGGCGGCAACCCGGCTTTTATCCATATTAAGGATCAGCAAACCCTTTGTGTCCTTTACAAGAGTCAGCTTTTTCTGCTCCAGGGAAGGGATAAATTTTTTTTCCAGGTCTGTTATCATCCTGTTAAAATCCAATGGTTCAATGGACAGGGCGGATTCCTGTAGATCCAGTTTTGACATCATCAGTATTTTTTCAATCAGGGTGTCCAGAGTCTGTATTTCATGATCAATATTTTTTACATACCGTTTGATATCCTTATCTCCATCAGGCAGAAGCTTGTCCTGAATCATTTCATTGGATACTCTGATCCGTGTCAGGGGACTTCTGAGTTCATGGGAGATATTGGCTGTCAGCTCTTTTTTCCCCTGTATCATTTTTTCAAGCTTGTCAGCCATGAAATTAAAGGAATTCCCAAGTTCTGCGATTTCATCTTGGCCTTTGATGTCGATTCGCTTATCAAGATTCCCGTCCGCAAATTCCAGAGCTGATTGATTCAATTGTTTGATCCTGTTTGTAATGATTTTAGTCAAGGGCACAATGAGGACGGCGATGATTATGCCGATACTTAAAAGGCCAAGGTGAAACAGGGCTTCAGGTTTGTCGGAGTGTTCTGCAAAAAGATAAATATGCAAGGTGCTGATGGTGTTGCCGGTCTTGAGAGGAAGGGTTGCATAATAGGAAATGTGCCTTCTGGAAAGATAATACAGGTTGATCCCGTCCTTCATAACCGAATATTTTTTTTTCTTTTCTACAGGGATATCCCCGGGTGTTGAAAATGTTTTCAGCAACAGAGTGTCATCCCATGAGGTGACCCAGATTTTCAGATTAAAAAGATCGGAAAAAGAATGGAGCAGATTTTTGACTTCCTTGTTTTCGTTTAAGGGAATGCCCGGCATCTGTTCTATTTTTTCCTGGATCATGGCCTGGAAAATTTTAAGTTTTCCAAATGACTGGTTGTCAAGGGTGTTCCTGAATGATCTGCCTGCAGTACCGATAAACAATAAAAGGCTCAGGATGATTGTAATAAAAAGAATACAAAGAAAGGACAGGAGCAATTTGGTGTAAAGGCTTTTAAATTTCATAAAGATTCCGTCAACATATATCCTGATCCCCAGACGGTTTTGATCCGTTTGGGAGAAGAAGGGTCGTCCTCAATTTTTGATCTTAATTTGCTGATATGAATATCAATGCTTCTGTCAAAGGCCATGAAGTCTCTCCCCTTTGCCATATTCATGATCTGGTCGCGGCTTAAGACCCTGTTCGGGTTTTTCATCAATACTTCCAGGATATTAAATTCTGTAGTGGAAAGATCCGTGCACCTGCCTTTTATTTCAACGGTATGGGCAGCCCTGTTCAAAACAAGACCATCAACCTGAAGTATACAATCGTTTTTTTGAACCGATATTAAAGAAGGTATTGCCTGACGGCGAAGAATGGCTTTTATCCTGGCCAGAAGTTCCCGGGGGTTAAAAGGTTTGGCAAGATAGTCGTCGGCGCCCAGTTCAAGACCTACGATCTTATCGGTATCATCCCCTCTGGCCGTCAGCATGATCACGGGAAGATCATGCCGGGTGCGGATGTCCCGAAGCACTTCAAGTCCGTCTTTCCCAGGCATCATATAGTCAAGGATGATAAGATCCGGTGTTTTATCAGATATCTTTTCAAGGGCGTGACGGCCGTCAAGAAGATAAGAAATCCTGAATTGGTTTTGTTCAAGATATTCAGTCAAAAGTTCGATCAGTTTGATATCATCATCAATGATCAGAATATGCTTATTCATGAATCCATCCTTTTTGTCTCTTTTACATCTGATTTACAATTTTTTACAAGCCGGAAAAACCTTATTTACAATTATTCTTTATCCTTGATCCATCCTGACAAAGGATTGAGTTTAATAAAAATTTTAAAAGATTAAAAAAAGGAGACGAAAAATGACAAAGAAAAAAAAAGCAGTCTGGATTGCAGTAATTCTAGTTCTGGCCATGACAGTAACCGGTTTTGGATTTGCAATCAACTCCGGAGCGGCCTGCGGGTTTGGTTCATTTCACAGGTATGGGTTTTCCAGAAGAGGAATGCCGCCGTTTATGCATGAAGAAATTAAGAATTTCATTGCCTGGCGTATGGATAACGGCGCCAAAGGCCTTGGCTTATCAGACACTCAAAAGGAGCAGTATGATCTATTTCATATACAATTTCTGGAAACCATGGAAAAGGCTCTGGCGGCAAGGACGGAATTTAAGAAAAAGGTAATGTCAACCTTTGAAAATGAAAACCCGGATCTTTCCGTTATGGCCACAGAAGCTAAAACACATGTGAAAGCACTATCAGATGCCATAATGGAAAACCTGACCCGCTTTACCGGATTTTACAATTCTCTTGATGCTGCCCAGAGAAAAATCATCACGGATAAAATAAAAGCCGGGATAGATGATCATATAAATAATTTTCCATGTGATGGGAAGGGGATTTAAGATGAAATCCATGACACGAAGGCAATTTATCGTTAACAGCACTGTGGTGATGGGCGGTTTGATCGGTACGGGTATAGTTCAACCCGGGGTTACGATGGCAGATGAAATCGAATTCATTGAATCTGCCTGCGAAAAAGAGGGTAAAAAAATCCTGGTTGCCTATGAAAGCAATTGCGGCAGCACATCCGGGGTTGCGAAGGCTATTGCCGATGTGATCTGCCGTCAGGGGATCGGGGTGGATCTTCGCCGTATTGGAAATATTACCGATATTTCATCCTATACCGGCGTTGTGATCGGCAGTGCTGTAAAATCATCTGCCTGGTATCCCGGAGTCATCGGGTTTGTAAAAGATCATCAGGATCACTTCAGCCGGATTCCGGTGGTTTATTTTTTGACCTGTCTTGCTTTATATAAAGATACACAAAAAACCCGTGAACTTGCTCAAAGCTATTTTAATCCTGTGCTGAAGGCTGTTCCTGAAGTCAAGCCCAGGGCCATGGAAGCGTTTTCAGGAGCCCTTGATTATAGTAAACTGAATATGGTCGTAAGAATGATAATGAAATCCAGGATGGAAAAGCAGGGAATCCCGGAAGGGGATTTCCGGGATTTTCAGAAAATAGAGTCCTGGGCCAGGGATACTGTTCTCCCGAACCTGACAGCAGCATGACCAGGGTCAGGCCATGGGTTTTGTTTCAATAGTTTCAGGACAAGTTCTTTAAGAACAGGAGGTTTTACGGGTTTGGGAATAAAATCGTCCATGCCGGCATCAAGGCATTTGAGACGGTTTTCTTCACCAACATTGGCAGTCACTGCAATAATAGGGATATCATGATTTCTGACTGAAGATGTTTTATCCCGGATAATCCGGGTGGCTTCATATCCATCCATCTCAGGCATCTGGCAGTCCATGAGAACCAGGTCATAGTCTTTTTCTTCCAATAGTCTGATGGCCTGGTTCCCGTCGCTTGCATTGTCAGACTGCCAGTTCAGGCGATTACAGACACCGGCAGCGACTTTCCGGTTAACCGTATTGTCATCGACAATCAGAACATAGAGACTGCCTGTTAAAGCGGTTTCTTTTTCAGTCAGCCATTTTTTCAGGAGATCAAAAAGTATTTCCTGGCGGATGGGCTTTTTAATACAGTCATTTATGCCTGCTGCAAGGCATTTTTTTGTAATCTCTTCATTCATGTCCATTGTCATCGCGATCACCGGGACTGTATGATCGATAACATCGGAAGCCGTATCCCGGATAATCCTCACAGCTTCAACCCCATTCATTTCCGGCATCCGGCAGTCCATCAACACAAGATCATAGCTGATATTTTCCAATGCCTTAACGGCCTGATACCCATTTGAAGCAATATCTGTCCGAAAACCCAGCCGGCTGAGCATGAAAAAAATAAATTTCTGGCTGGCAAGGTTTTCTTCAACCAGAAGAATCATGAATTTGCCGTGTTTTTCCTCACTGATGCTGTGTCGTGTTATCAGTTCCTGTCCGGCTTTTTTTTCGTTTAATCGCCAGGATATTTTCACAAGTCCGTTATAGAGGTCTGATGGCTGAATAGGTTTGCAGAAATAAGCATGGAAACCAAGGTCAAGATATTTTTTTGCATCCCCCCGGGCCCCTGAAGAGGTTGCCATGATCAGGGCGATATCTTTCAGCTTGTCGTCGGATTTGATTTTCCGGCTAAATGAAACACCGTCCATATCAGGCATCCTGGAATCAAATATGGCTATTTTAAAGGATTGATTCCTGAGGGATGCATCAACTAAAAGTCTGAGCCCGTCCGAAGCAGTTTCGCAATAAACGGCATCTGTCTTCCAGGCATTGAGCTGAGCTGCAACCACCTCCATTGAAGTCTTGTCATCATCAATATAAAGTATTTTCAATCCCCTGATATCCGTGGTGTTTTGAAATTCAAACTGTTTGTCTGACTTTCCGGCTTTAATGGTAAAACTGAATTCAGATCCTTTGTCAATTTGACTTTGAACACGGATTTCACCGCCCAACAGCTCAATAATCTGTTTGCATATGGCAAGCCCAAGGCCTGTCCCGCCATATTTACGGGTATCGGAACCGTCTATCTGCGTGAATGTCTGAAAAAGCAGAACCTGTTTTTCCGGTAAAATTCCAATACCCTTGTCCTTTACGGAAAAAGCAATGATCAGATGTTCTTCTGTCTCTTCATTTAAAGAGGTTGTGATCAGTATTTCTCCTCTGCTGGAGAATTTTATTGCATTCCCGGTCAGATTCGCCAATACCTGGCGCAATCGCCCAGGATCACCTTGAATAAAACCCGGGATCAGCGGGTCCATGGAAAGACGAAGGCTCAGATTCTTTTCCTTTGCCTTGGAGGAAAATGAAGACACAAAATCTTCCAGCATGCTGTGAATATTGAAATCAATGATTTCAAGATCAAGACTCCCGGCATCTACCCTTGAATAGTCAAGGATATCATTAATAATCCTTAAAAGGGATTCTGCACTGTCCTTAATTGTCAGGGAATAGTCTTTTTGCCGGGTATCAAGATTTGTATCCAGCAGTAGCCGGTTCATCCCGATGATCCCATTCATGGGTGTCCTTAATTCATGGTTCATATTGGCAAGAAACCGGCTTTTAACCAGATTGGATTCTTCAGCCTTTTCTTTTGCAAGCATCAAATCGGTATTGATGGTTTCAACCTCTTTTTTTTGTAAGGCAATGGTTTTGAAAAGGGTGTTCTGCTCAAGAACGATGACAATGATGATTCCAATTTCAAGGGCCATATATCCCACGGGAAGCCACCAGATTTCAGGGTCCTGAAACTTCTGGTTATAGATCAGATCCCGGACGGCTGTTATGGCTGTGATGGAAAATGCAAAGAAAATAATAAGGGCTTCAATCCTTTTTTTCCGGATAAACTCAAGAACAAGCAGAACAGGAATGATGAAAAGCCCTGGGCCGATGACAAAGCGGGAAGTATAAGAGAATATCACCTTGGTTTCATAACTGCTGTCCCGGCTGAAAAAAAGAAAGGCAAAGAAAGCTATCAAACCTGCCCCGATGAAATTAAAAAACAGACTCTGGGTTATTTTTTTTTGCCCGATAAAGTCCAGGACAAAAAAGAGGATCGACACTATGGACGCTGTAAAACTGAACCAGGCCAGGCGCTGGAGCATTAGTCCATCCGTGGAGGCATTTGAAACGATCATAAACAAATAACCGCATCCAAAGAAAAAACAGGTGAGGGCAAAATAGAATTGTGAATATTTTTTAAATCCCGATGCCATCCATAACAGAACAAACATGAAAAAAAAGAAAAAGCTTAACAGCGAAAATCCGAAAAACAGGCAATAATGGACAATACTATAAAAAACCGTTTGAGAGGTGACATCTTTAAATTCACCCATAAAAATTTTTGGAAGTTCGGTTCTCAGCTTTCTTGGTATAATCCGGATGGTCAGCCGGTTGGGGCCGTCCAAGTTAAGTATCCTGGGGGAAATGAATTCTCTTTCTCCGAAATATTTTCCAAGGTGGTTGTTTGCGGTCATAATGCTGCTCATAAAGACAAGATTTCCGTTTATCTTGATCTCAACCGGGTATGAGGTTGCCGGAATAAAAAGCAGTAACCGTTCTTTTTTCAAAGCACCGGGAATCAGAAAATCCGTGGTAAAAGTCAGAACTGAATCCTCTTCAAGGCCTTCCGGGAGGGGTGAGTTATGATAGATTTGAAAATCGCCCTGATCCTGCGAAAATGTCAGGTCAGCATTTTTATCCTTCAGGCTTCCGATATGCATCCAAAAAGAGTTTGGGGTGATGCGGACAAAAGAAGGATTTTTGCCGGAATTATCTTTGCATCCACTGATCAGCAGGACAAAGCAAAAACAGATGATGAATCCAAAAAAAGAATAAGAATTCCTTAAACTCATGTGCATGATATATAGTAAAATCGGTTTATCCTGCCGGTCCGTCAAATCACAGGATTTGAAAAATATGAGAGCCGGATCGCAGGTATTTTTTTTAATGATTTTCCAGAAATATGTAAAGTATCATAACTTGACGATTCCTGAAAATCAAATGTTTTATTAACTTCTCGGATGATATTCATGGTGCATTTTTATGAGATATTCTTTTGAAATATGAGTGTATATCTGCGTTGTGGATATATCTGAATGCCCCAGCATGGCTTGAACAGATCTTAAATCAGCGCCTCCTTCAAGAAGGTGTGTGGCAAACGAATGCCGGAGTGTGTGCGGGGTGATATTTTTTGAGAGTTTGGCCATCAGACCGTATTTTTTTAATATTTTCCAGAAACCCTGACGAGTCATGGGTTTACCTGCCCTTGCAAAAAACAGATACGGGCTTGATAATTGGTTTAAAACAACCGGCCTTCCTTCCTTTATCCATTTTTGGATAACTGTGCCGGCAGGGGTGCCGAAAGGAATGATTCTTTCTTTTGATCCTTTTCCCATGACCCTGACACAGTTTGCATCCAGATTGACATCCTGCAATTTTAGAAAAATAAGCTCGGAAACTCTCAATCCTGAGCCATACATGATTTCCATCATGGCGGAATTTCTCAATTCCCTTGGATTGCTTATGTCCGGAATGTCCAGGAGAGCCGACACTTCCTGGACGGTTAGAAATTTCGGCAGCGAAACTCCGGTCTTTGGGATACCTACATTTTTTAAGGGGTTGGCTGAAATCACCTTTTCATTTAACAGATATTTAAAAAAACCGCGGACGGAGATCAAGTGCCGGGCCCTTGATTTAGCCGACAACCCGTTTTTTGCAAGGTCGATCAGCCAGGCCAGAATGACTGTTAAATCCACACCATTGACAAAGCCTATTTTATTTTTTTCAAGAAAGGTTAAAAACTGGGCAAGATCTGCTGAATATGACATGAGGCTGTTTTTGGACAAGCCTTTTTCAATGATGAGATAGTCAAGATAATTTTGAGTCAGTTCATCCATGGTTTATAAAAAAATCTCTGAAATACAGCGGAACCCTATTGTATTTGACGTGAATCCTGTTTTGAACAAGCCGCGAGAACTGATAGTGACATCGTTTTTCGAATTCCAGGCAGCTCCTTTTGCAATACAATAAGTGATATTTTTCTGTGATGGAAATCGTGGGGTTTCCATATCCGATGTCCATTCCATAACATTACCCAGCATATCAATGATTTTAAATTCATTTGCAAACGCATCATATTCATCTGATGCACAGGTATCTGAAAAACCGCTTTGTTCGATGTTAAATGCCTTGATATTAAATTCATCACCCCAGGGATAAATATACCCCAAATCCGTTCTGGCTGCGGCTTCCCATTCTGCTTCAGTGGGAAGCCGCCGGCCGATCCAGGAAGCAAAGGCTGCAGCATCATTAACACTGACCTGAACCACAGGATGGTTTCTTTTTCCATGCAGAGCCGAATCAGGTCCGGAGGGGTGATACCAGCAGGCACCTTTTATATCTTCAGAGCCAGCAGTTTTGTTCCAGGTTGCGGCTTTTTTATTTTTTTTAAACCTGGAATGGTAAACTCGCCCAAATCCTTTTTGTTCGGCAGTTGTCATATATCCTGTCTGCTCAATAAAGATTTCAAACAAAGCATTGGTCACAGGATAAACACCGATATATACTTTTGGCATATCAAACTGCTGCAGTTCAAGGCTGGATTTTATACTTTTTTTAGTTCCGACAGTGTATTTTCCGGCAGGCATGGTTGTATATTTGTTAAATTTTTTTTCCCTGTCTCCAAGGACCTCATCAAAGTGTTCTGCGAGTTCTTTTTTCTTTCTGTATTCTTCTAGGGCTTTAAGTTCGTCTTCATCGAGTTCATCAATTTCTTCCAGGGTTTCATCTTCGCCGATTTCAATTTCTTCGGCATCCTCGATAAGGTCTTCAGCCTCCTCAACCTCTTCAGCCTCCTCAACCTCTTCAACCTCCTCAACCTCTTCAGATTCTTCAGATTCTTCAGGTTCTTCAGGTTCTTCAGGTTCTTGATCTTCATCAAGGTCAACGGTTTCGATATCCCCGTCGATTTCTTCGATTCCCAGGTCTTCATCAGGCTCGACTTCTTCTATTTCCTCATCAAGAAGAACCTCTTCCAGCTCTTCATCCTCATTGAGTTCGATTTCTTCTATATCCTCATCAAGA